>DYTM01000096.1:0-3148 GCA_020725985.1 Methanomassiliicoccus sp. | reverse complement strand
TTTCGTCTTCATATCGGTTCTCGGGGGTATACTGGCCGGATTCGTCCTCGTCTTTATCAACATCATCGTGGCCTACATCGGATTCAAGAGGAACTGGGACATCGACAACTTCTCGGCACCGATCGTCACCGCGGCGGGAGACATTGTCACCCTGCCCATGCTCTTCCTCTCCGCCATGATCGTGCTGAACGTCCCAGACCTCGCCGTGGATCTGCCCTCGCTTTTCTTCCTCGCCCTCACCGCATGGCTGGTCGTCAGAATCGTTCGAAGGGGGATCGCTTCCGAGAAGAGAATCCTGCTCGAGAGCGTGCCTGTCCTGACATTCTGCACCGTCCTGGACATCGGAGCGGGGGTCACCATAGAGCACAACCTCGAGGAGCTCGTCGCCCTTCCCGCGCTCCTCGTCCTCATACCTCCTTTCCTGGCTGGAGCGAACGGACTCGGAGGCATCCTGACATCAAGGATATCCTCCCTTCTCCACATGGGTCTGGTCAGACCGAAGAAGCTCCCCGGCCCCCTGGAGGTGGAAAACTTCATGATCATCTACGTCTTCGCCGTCTGGGTATTCATGATCGTGGGGGTGTTCGCGCATCTGGTCGCCGGCCTCATCGGAGTCAGCTCTCCCGGACTGGGGAACATGGTCCTCCTCTCACTGACCGCGGGCGTTCTCACCGTGACGATCCTCAACATCATCTCGTACTACGTGGCAATGATGACCTTCCGCTTTTCACTCGATCCCGACACGCACAGCATCCCCCTCACCTCCTCGTCGATAGACTTCTTCGGCGCGGCCTTCCTCATGAGCGTGATCGTCCTCCTGGGACTTGGCTGAGGTGCGAAATGAATTGACGATTCCGCCTTCCCTCCATACGATAATCTTTTAGCGCATCTGCCGATTCACATTGAGAGGAAAGGGGGTTGCGGATTGATTGACCGGAAGAAGGTGCTAGCAGTCCTGGAGAAATACGATCTCGAGGAAGCCAAGGTCGGGGTTCTGGGGTCTCACTCCGCCCTCGATGTCTGTGACGGAGCGACGGAGGAAGGGTTCAAGACCATCGCGGTATGCCAGGAAGGGAGAGACCTCACCTACTCGAAGTATTTCAAGGCGCACAGGAACATCGACGGGTCGGTGAGGAGAGGGGTCGTCGATGAGGTCCTCCTGCTGAAGAAGTTCAAGGACATCATGGATCCGAAGGTAATGGAGAAACTGGCGAAGGAAAGTGTCCTCTTCGTGCCGAATCGCTCCTTCACCTCGTACTGCGGAATGGACGCGGTGGAGAACGACTTCGCGCTTCCCCTCGTAGGCAGCAGGAATCTGCTGAGGAGCGAGGACAGGGGAGGGGAGAGGGACTACTATTGGCTATTGGAGAAGGCGGGCCTGCCGTTTCCGAGGAAGGTGTCCGATCCCGAAGAAATCAACTCCCTGACCATAGTCAAGCTTCACCATGCGAAGAAGAAACTTGAAAGGGGTTTCTTCACCGCCTCCTCCTTCAAGGAGTACAACGAGAAGTCGGGAAAGCTCATCGCGCAAGGTGTAATAGAAGAAGGGGACCTCAAAGGTGCGAGGATGGAGGAATATGTCATCGGCCCGGTCTTCAACCTCGACTTCTTCTACTCCCCGCTGGAGAGGAGCGATGAAAGAATCGAGCTTATCGGCATCGACTGGAGATTTGAGAGTTCGTTGGACGGCTACGTGAGGTTGCCGGCGGCACAGCAGATGACACTCGCTGAGAACCAGGTCATCCCTGAATACACGGTCTGCGGGCACAACTCGGCCACTCTTCGGGAATCGCTCCTCGAGGACGCGTTCCGGCTCGCCGAGAAGTACGTGAAGGCGACGCAGGAGCACTTCCCCCCCGGCATCATCGGCCCGTTCTGCCTCCAGACTTGTGTGGATAAAGACCTCAAGTTCCACATATACGACGTCGCACCGAGGATAGGGGGCGGGACGAATGTTCACGTGGCGGTCGGTCATCCCTATGGCAATGCCCTCTGGAGGAGCAATACGAGCACGGGGAAGCGGCTGGCGATGGAGATAAGGAGGGCCGTTGTCGAGGGGAGGGTGGAGGAGATCGTCACCTGATCATTTGCCGAGATTATCGCATCCAACATCCCCTCCATTCGGCTCTCCATACGAATCGGACTCCGCAATCTCAGGACCGACTGAGAGTGCAGCCAGCGTCGCGTTTGCCTACAACAAATTTTATAAAGGACTAATCTATTCGCCAACAATACCCTAGTCTCAGGGAGCACGTTTTTGTGCGTCAAGCCATGAGGGAGGGAAGGTAGTGCAGAAAACGAACACCATGAAATCGGCATCGGGGATGCTGGTGCTAGCGATGCTGTTGTCGGGCCTCGCGCTCCTGCCGGGCTCGACCGTCACCGCCGCCGGCGTCACGAACCAGATATCGTTCAACGTCATTGATGCAGAAGGCAGTCCTGTTGCTGGAGTCCAGGCGACCCTGAGAGAGGTTCACACGCTCAAGCAGTACACCAATTCGACCGATACGAGCGGTCTCGCTGCGTTTTCCCCGTGGCCGGGATACTACAAGCTCACACTGACCAAGTCTGGGTACTTCGACAAGACCTATTCCAGCGTGATCAGATTCGACGGATTGACATCAGTCCTCGTAGGTGACACGCCGGGGAGTGGCCAGATCACCCTTACTCCGCTGCCCGCGAAGAACTTCACCCTGACCGTCAACGTTCTGGAGAACGGGACGGCGAATGGAGTCGCCGGCGCCAGACTGAAGGTGCTGGATCCGGCGCACGGATCGCAGGAGATCTTCAACTCAACTTCGGGGAATGGCAGTTTCAGCGTTCCGATCTACGCCGGGACATTCAAGATGGTCTGGTCCGCGTCGGGCTACTCCACCAATGTCACGAACGTGGTCGTGTCGACGAACAAGACTGTCACCGTATACCTTAGCCAGTCGGTCGTGCTGAGGGGCTACGTCTACCTCAATGGCACGCCGGTCAGCCAGGGATTGAAGGCGTACATGGTCTCGACCGCATCAATCGACCTCAACAAGAAGATCGTCAGGCCGAAGACACTGGGAACGAACTTCTTCGAGTTCGATGCCTACGCAGGCGAATTCTACCTCCTGGTTGACGCGCTGAACGCGAAGGCGAACATGACGAAGATCAC
>DYTM01000095.1 GCA_020725985.1 Methanomassiliicoccus sp. | reverse complement strand
AAATCCTAACCAACGGGAAGGAACCCACTTCCGCCAAGGTTTATATACGTACACGAGCATAATGACATTTGTCCGACAACTACGCCCGAATCGTCGGACAAACAAAACTTCAAAGAGCATGGGTCATGACCGACACAGAGAGGATTACGGTGAGGATTCCTGCCGAGAAGGTGCAGGCGCTGCAGTCGCTGGTCGATAAAGGCTCTTTTCCGACGATCTCCGACGCCATCAGGGCGGCGATCGACAGCTTCGTGGAGAAGCACTTCACGCCCGAGTATATCCAGAGGGTCACGGTCGAGCTGCCGAAGGGGAACGTTGTAGAACTAGAAGGGCTCGTCAAGGAAGGGGACTCGGTCTCGATCGACGATGCGATCAGGAACGCAGTGCGGGAGTATGTCAGGAAGCGGCTCTCTCGGGCAATGGAAGAGATGCACTGACAATATCTGGATGGGATGCACCGAGGTGCGACTCGTGGGCTGGGAGTACGTCGAAGATGAAGACGTAGCGGAAGAGTTCCAGCAGCTGAAGATCCTCGTCGTGGGATGCGGCGGGGGTGGCTGCAACAGCATCAGCAGACTGAACAGTCTCGGCCTTCGGGGCGCTGAGACGGTTGCGATCAACACTGATCGTAGGCATCTCACAAAGATCAAGGCCGACCGCAGGCTTCTCATCGGGGCCGGCCTGACCAAGGGATTCGGGGCCGGCGGGGACCCGGAGCTCGGGAGGGTATGTGCCGAGAATGCGCTGGAGCCATTGAACGAGATACTTCAAGGCGCCGACCTCACGTTCGTCATTGCGGGCATGGGCGGTGGGACCGGCACCGGCTCTGCCCCCGTGATCGCGGATATGGCTAAGCGGAACGGCTCGGTCGTCATGTCGGTCGCGACCACCCCATTCGAGTTCGAGCGGGGGAGGATGGAGGCCGCGATGAGGGGAATAGGCAGGCTAGGGGAGTTCTCCGACACGCTGCTAATCATGGACAACAACAGACTCCTCGACATCGTCCCTCACCTGCCGGTCGAGCAGGCCTTCGGGGTGATGGACCAGCTCATATCGGAGGTGGTGAAAGGTCTGATCGAGGCAATAACAGAGCCCTCGCTGATCAACCTCGACTTCGCCGACCTGAGGACGATCATAAGGCAGGGCGGGATCTCGACGGTGCTCTACGGCGAGAACTCCGATCCCGATGCGGTCGTCGAGGATACCCTGAACAATCCCCTGATGGACATCGACTTCCGAGGAGCCACGGGCGCGCTCATCCACATCACAGGCGGCAGCAACCTCACGTTGAAGAAGGCGACGAGGGTGGTCGAGGGCATGACAGAGTTCCTCGATCCCAACGCCAATGTCATATTCGGTGCGAGGGTGGACGAGGAGTGTGAGGGAATGATTAGGGTCATGGCGGTGATCACCGGAATCGCGGAAGTGGAGGGCGGGGAGATCGAGGTGCTGGACGAGGCGGGGGAAGTCGCTATCAACTACGGCGTCTGATCCTTGCCTCTTGATGATTCCGATTGCCTTATCCTCTTGACCGCGTCCCCGATCACGCCCATTATTGTGTAGAACTCCCACTTGCTCGGGACCGCCCTGCCCATCATTCTCCTGAACATGATCTCCGTCTTCTCCTTCCTGAACTCTGGATATCCGATTGCGTCAAGGAGGTCCGAGAAGAACTCGAAGAGCTTCTCCTTCTCCACCTCGTCCGCCTCGGACGGAGAGAAGGATTGCGCGCCGGTCATGTGGATCTCGTAGAGAAGTATAGCGACTGCGTGTGAGAGGTTGAGCACCGGGTACTCCTCGCTTGCGGGAATGTGAACGAGGAGGTCGCATTTGCCGAGCGCTTCCTGAGAAAGGCCCGAGTCCTCGGGGCCGAAGAGGAGGGCGATCTTCCCCTCGCTTCCCTTTGTTCTTTCAGCGAACTCCCTCGCCCCGAGCGGGATCCTCACGAAATGCTTCTCGCTGTCGGTTACGATCCCTGTCGTCCCGACGACGAGGGAGCAGCCCTCGGTCGCCTCGTTCAACGAACTGACGATTCTTGCGTTCCGGAGAACGTCCCCGGCGTGCTTCGCCCTCTTGTACGCCTCCTCGGTGATCGCGCAGGGATCGACGAGCAACAACTCGTCGAAATCGAAGTTCCCCATGACTCTCGTCACCGCTCCGACGTTCCCGTCGTTCTTGGGACTGACCAGCACGATCCTGAAGCCTGCCATCGGCACTTCTCGGAAGGCTTAATAGGCTTTTTCCACTTAATGCTGTCGTGGTCTGGAGGGCGGCGGTCAAGGCGGCCTACGAGGGGAGGCACTTTGCCGGTTCCCAGAGGCAGCCCGGAGCGACGACGGTCGAAGGCGAGATACTCCGCGCCCTCAAGCGCATCCGCGCGATGAGGAGTGCGAAGGAGGCGAGGTTCAAGGCGGCGAGCCGGACCGATCGGGGAGTGAGCGCCCTCGGCAACGTCTTTGCCTTCGACACCGACTTCAGGAAGGACGAGCTTCTCAGGGCGCTGAACTCCGCCACCGAGAGGGTCTTCTTCTACGCCCTCGCTGATGTCCCATTGGACTTCTCTCCAAGGAGGGCGAGGGGAAGGTGGTACAGGTACTGGCTTCCGGGAGAAGGGCTCGATATCGTCAGAATGCGCGAGTGCGCGTCGCTCTTCCGAGGAAAGCACGACTTCAGGAGCTTCTGCAGGGCGGAAGGGAGGAGCACGGTCAGAACGATCGACTCGCTCGACATCTCGGTCGATGGAGAGTTCGTCCTCATCGACGCGAAGGCGAGGGAGTTCTTGTGGAACATGGTCCGGAGGATCGTCGCCGCGATGGAGGCGGTCGGGTCGGGCCGGTCAAGAATCGAAGAGGTGAACGAGACTTTGGAAGGTGAGCGCAAGAGCTTCGGCCTCGCCCCGGCCGAGAATCTCGTGCTGATGGACGTCCTGTACGATTTCCCATTCGTGCCGGAGGGGCCGCCGACACTGACGGGGAAGGTGAAGTCTCGGCGGCAGGAAGCCGCTGTCCAGCTCTCCTTCTTCGATCTTCTGGCGGAGAGGTGTGGCGAGGATAGACCGTGAGAGGGGGCAGCGCTTTCTGAGGCACTCTGCCTGGAAAATCTGGACGCGGATCGATATTTAAAACATTGCATAGCATGCTCAAAGACTCTTTTTATATGATGCACCGGAATCATAAGCACGCCCTTATACCTGCGCAGATGGGGAAGGTCCATGGGGACCTTATCCTCAGCCGGGGAGGACATTTGCCTCCCCGGCCTTTTAACCTCTCGGGAAGCATTAAGGCTCGATTCTGAGTATTCCGGGTCGTGATATTGGCGATCAGCGGCACCCCCGGGACTGGGAAATCGACGCTTGCGTCGATCCTTCGCTCCAGAGGTCGCCATATCATCGACCTAGGGGATTTCGCCAGGGAGCGAGGACTCCTTTCCGACTACGACGAGACGAGGGGGAGTTACGAGGTGGATCCGAGGAAGCTCGACAGGGCGCTGAAGAAGTCCCTTCCGGAGGGCGATGTCCTTCTCGTCGGTCATCTCTCCCACCTTCTGACGGTCGATGCGGTCCTCGTGCTGAGGTGCCGGCCGTCTGTCCTCGCCGAAAGACTGCTTAGAAGAGGTTGGTCGGAGGAGAAGGTCAGGGAGAACGTCGAGGCTGAAGCATGCGACGTGATCCTCATCGAGGCGCTCGAGCGGACGAGGGAGGTGCTCGAGATCGACACCACCGCCCTCGGACCGGAGGAGGTGGCGGGGGCGGCGGAGGAGATACTGGCAGGGGAAAGGAAAAAGTACGCCTACGGCCATATCGACTGGAGCGAGGAGGTTTTGGACTGGTTCTAGATTCCAAGCGCGGGAGCGCGGACTTCGTCCTCGATCCTGCCGCCAATGCCTTCAGGAACGTGAGCCCGAACGCGCTCTCGTGGCTCGCCCTTCTCTTAGCAGCTTTCTCAGCCTTCATTCTTTACGCGAGCTACTGGTCTTGGGTGCTCCTTCTCCCCCTGGCATCGGTGCTCGTGCTCGTCAGCGGCTTCTTCGACGCTCTGGATGGGAGGGTGGCCCGGATCACCGGGAAAGCCTCCCGGAGCGGGGACTTCGTGGACCATGTCCTCGACAGGTATGCGGACGTGCTCATGATAGGCGCGGTCGCGGTGAGCCCGTGGTGCAACCCCTACCTCGGGATAGTCGCCTTGACCGGCGTCCTGCTCACCAGCTACATGGGCACCCAGGCCCAGGCGGTCGGGGCGGGGAGGCTGTACAGCGGCCTTCTCGGCCGGGCGGATCGGGTCGTTCTCCTTCTTCTCGTCCCGATCGTCCAGTGGATACTCCTCCTCCTCGGAGGGGGCTGGATCGATCTCGGCTTCGCCAGCCTGTCGATATTCGAGCTCATGATGCTCTGGTTCGCGGTCGTGGGGAACCTGACCGCGGTGCAGAGGGCAGTGACCGTTTGGAGAAGGATAAGGTGAGTGTCGCAGCGATCAGCGGAGGACTCATTCCTTCTTCTCTTCCGTCTGCTCAGTTCTCCTTCTCCTCCCGCTCTTGATTCTGTAGTAGCTGAGCGGATGCCGCATTCTTCCACTGTTGCAGAGGTTGTCCGGGTCGAAGCAGATGCCGTAGCTCCTCATCGTCGAGCATTCCGGAGGGGTGTACTCCGTCCCGGAGATCTCCCCGGTGATGTGCTCTATCTGGTATCGCGTCTTCGAGGGATCGAAGTCCGGGGAGGAGGAGAAGAGGTTGAGGATGTCGTCCTGGGAGAGCCCGATCGTGTGCAGGAAGGCAGTCAAAGCGAACCGGCCGGTGTGGGGCATGTTCTCCCCCGCCTGGGCGATACCCACGAGCCTCCTCATGCACGGCGGGAACTTGACGATAGTGATCTTGCCGAGGTCCTCTGCCTTGTACCTCTCCCTCCTCGCCTCGGTCAGGACCTTAGTCTCTGCTATGTCCGATTTCAGGCTTCTGACGACTTGATCGGACACGTCGAGCGGGAGCTCGTCCTCGATCTTCTCCTGCAGCGCCTGCTGGAGCACCCTTGCGAATCTCTGCTGGCTCAGGTATACGTAACCGCCCTCGACCTCGGTGTTGACGAGCTTCCACTCCGGGCTCCTCATCCTCGAGGTGTACCTGAGGAAGTCGGTGAAGTGCATTCTCAGGGAGCTGTCGACGATGGTGACCTGGACCTTCAGCTCCTCCGCGACCGAGGCGACCGACTCGATGCTCTCCGAGAGGAGGCGCTTGGCCATCGCCACCGCCTCCGCCAGGGCGTATCTCCTGATGAGGAAGCCGTCTCCGACGCTCGAGACGATCATCCTCGCCACTGGATAGCTCAGCACCTCGAGGAGGCGGTCCTGCTCGGTCCCTGTCGGCCGGGTCTCCACCTCCCCCCGGTTGAGGGCGTCCGTGACCCTCTGCTTGCCCCTCAGCCTCGCCGGCGCGAGCGCGTCCCCTTCAAGGAGATCCCGGAGGTCGATCTTGTTCGCCTTGACGTAGTCGCTCGCTTCCCTCAGGAACGGGAAGCGGGCCAACCGCAGGGAGTCCATCGCCCGAGTTAGGGTCTTCCCTCCTATTTATTGTGCGGTCGGGCGGGCTGGTCAGCGATCGGAGAAGGACAGGAACGGGTCGATATTCTCGGCAATCCCAGCGTCGTCAAGCGCCTCCGCCAGATCGCTCGCGTTCCTCAAAGGCCGACGTCTTATGATCCTCGCCGCCCTCTTCCTCCCGATCGAGGGCAGTGACTCGAGCGCACCGAGGGAGCAGGCGTTCACGGGAAGCGGATGCTCCACTGCCGTCACGCTCCTGTACCCCCAGCCTACCACTTTTGCGTCAATGATCCTTCCGATCTCGATCGGATACTCGAAACCGACGAGTATCGGATAAGTCCCCACCTGCCTGCCAAATGTCCTCTTTCCCTCCCTCAACTCGGCGAGCACCCGGGTGAGGACGGATCCCAGAGGCACGACCCGCTCGATCATAGGTCGATCGATCTCCTCCCTCACCT
>DYTM01000094.1 GCA_020725985.1 Methanomassiliicoccus sp. | reverse complement strand
CAACATGGTGAGGGCGATCCCTCCCGGCACTGTCGTCAAGCTGAGCCTGGGGAACGACTACCCGGTCAAATTGGAGTTCGAGATTGCCGACGGAAAGGGCGAGGTCAACTACCTCCTCGCGCCGAGGATCGAGAGCGACTAGAGCTTCAGATCCTCTATGATCTTCATCTCCTGGTCGGGCGCATCGATCACGATCGTGATCTTGTCCCTGATTCCCGACTTCTCTATCTTGTCCTTCAGAAGCTCGTCAATCTGGTAGATGCCGGCGGAGTTGTTCATTCTTATCTCTATCTTGACCGGCCTCTCCTCTCCCCTCGAGACCTTGACCTTGTCGATTGCGAGTGCAGAGACGGAGTGGATGTTGACGCTTCCGGCCCTAAATGGTATGCGGGCTCTGCCCTTCTCCATGTCCAGTGCATCAGCGACCCTCACCACACCAGCCTCAAGCGTGAGGGGAGTGAACTCGGCATGATGCGCGATCATCGCGTGCATGATCTCCACGACCATGAGGGTCATTCCCGGTTCTGGGTACAGGCCCTCGAGCAACCTGCGGATGATGGGCGGGGCGAGGATCAATGACATGTCCTCGTGAGCCTTCCGGTGGATTGCGTGTCCGATGTCGTGCAGCGCTGACGCCACAACCACGACCACCTCCGCATCCTCGTTCTTCATGCCGTGATCCTCGACCACGTTCGGTCTCGACCCCTCTCCGACGAGGAGCCGGAGCATCCTGAGGGCGATCGTGGCGACGATTCTCACGTGCATCGGGCCGTGATCGTTGTATCCCATCCTGTCGATCGCGGTGATGTTCGAGGCTCTCCAGAGGGCCATCACCTCCATGTCCTCGTTCAGTCTCTCAACGATCTTCGCCAGCGTTGTATTGCCGCCGTAAGGTACTCCGAACGATCCTCTCATCGTATTGATATTCCATCGCGCGACTTAAATGATAGCGGATGGAATGGTTCATCGGCACCAATCGGATGTACACAAGCTTTTTAATCGCCCGGACGCTATTCTCCAATTCTCCCATCTCGCTCTCTGAGGTGCTGATCTTTGGCCACTTACAGCGAAGACGATGTCCGTTCCCTGGAACAGAAGGCGAACCTGCTCCGGCGACATGTCCTTCGGATGACCTTCGCCGCAGGCTCCGGGCATCCCGGCGGATCGCTGTCGTATGCGGACATCGTGGCCGCACTCTATTTCAAAGTCCTGAACCACCGTCCCGGTCAACCCGCCTGGGAGGATAGGGATAGATTGGTTCTTTCAAAAGGCCACGCAGCGCCGGTCTACTACGCAGCGCTTGCTGAGAGTGGTTACTTCCCCGTCAGCGAGCTTGTGAACCTCCGAAAGCTCGGAAGCATGCTTCAGGGCCACCCCTCAAGGAGCAGGACTCCCGGTGTGGAGATGTCCACGGGATCGCTCGGACAGGGGCTCAGCGTGTCCAACGGCATCGCGCTCGCGGCGAAGCTGGACCGGAAGGATCACCGCATCTACTGCCTCTGCGGGGACGGGGAGATGGAGAGCGGCCAGATCTGGGAGGCGGCGATGCTCGCCGCCCACTACAAGCTTGACAATGTCACCACCTTCGTCGACAGGAACAGGCTTCAGATTGACGGACCGACGGAGGAAGTGATGTCGGTCGAGCCTCTCGCGAAGAAGTGGGAGGGCTTCGGCTGGCACGTGATCGAGATCGACGGTCATGATATGAGACAGATACTGGATGCGTGCGGGGCGGCCAGGCAGGTCAAGGGGAAGCCCACCGTCATCATCGCCCACACAGTCAAGGGCAAGGGCGTCTCCTACATGGAGAACTCGATCGCATTCCATGGCAAGGCCCCGAACGAGCAGGAGCTCATACAGGGGCTCAGGGAACTGGGTGAGGACGCATGAGCAGGCCCCTGGCCAGTCAGCGGAAGGAGTATGGCAGGGCACTCGTGGAGATAGGTCAGGCCCGTCCAGACGTGGTCGTGCTCGACGCGGACCTGTCCACCTCGACCAGAACGAGCGATTTCGCCAAGAAGTTCCCCGATCGCTTCTTCAATTGCGGGATCGCGGAGCAGAACATGATGGGCACCGCCGCAGGGCTCGCCGCTAGCGGAAAAACAGTCTTCGCCTCGTCGTTCGCCGTCTTCGCGACCGGCCGCTGCTGGGACCAGGTGAGACAGTCAATTGCATATCCCAAGTTCAATGTCAAGATCGTCGCCTCTCACGCCGGGATCACCGTGGGCGGGGACGGCGCTTCCCACCAGACCGCTGAGGATATCGCCCTCATGCGGACCATGCCCAACATGACCGTAATCGTGCCCGCTGACGCTCCGGAGACATATAAGGCCGTCAAGGCTGTCGTCGATCGCCCCGGGCCGTGCTATGTCCGACTCGGGAGGGTCGACTTCCCCGTTGTGACGACGGCGGATTCGCCCTTCGAGATCGGGAAGGCCGCGGTCATGAAGGAAGGGGAGGACGTCACCCTCGTCGGAACGGGCCAGATGGTCGCCGTCTGTCTCGACGCCGCAGAGGAGCTCCGAACGAGGGGTGTATCGGCGGAGGTCCTCAACATGAGCACGATCAAGCCTCTCGACAAGGCCAGATTGCTCAGCTCGACCGAACGGACCGGCGCCGTCGTCACGGCGGAGGAGCACAACGTCCTGACTGGTCTGGGCAGCGCGGTCGCGACGGTACTCGGGGAGAATCATCCCGTTCCGATGAGCTGCGTTGGGATCCCCGACACCTTCGGGGAGTCGGGGGAGAGCGAAGAGCTAATGGTGAAGTACGGCCTAACGAGCGACATGGTCGTCACAGCGGCCGAACGGGCGATCCGGAGGAAGGGGAAATGAAGATTTTCATAGACACAGCGAACGTCGAGCAGATCCGCGAGGTGAGCGGATGGGGCATACTCGACGGCGTCACGACGAACCCGACCCTCGTCGCGAAGGAGAAGATGGACTTCGAGACGATCGTGCGGGAGACATGCGCCATCGTTGACGGTCCGATCAGCGCCGAGGCGATGAGCACGAGGTCCGAGGACATCGTCAAGGAGGCGAGGAAGCTCGCGTCGATCCACAAGAACATCGTCATCAAGATCCCCATGACCGAGGAGGGCCTGAAGGCGACGAAGACGCTCTCGAAGGAAGGCATCAAGGTCAACATGACCCTCGTCTTCTCGCCTGCGCAGGCGCTGCTCGCATGCAAGGCTGGGGCGCGATACATCTCCCCGTTCGTCGGAAGGTTGGACGACATCGGGCACAACGGGATGGAGGTCGTCGCGCAGATTCTCGATATCATAGACAACTACGGCTTCGACGCCGAGGTGATCGTCGCAAGCGTGCGCCACCCGGGCCACGTGGTCGAGGCGGCGATGATGGGGGCCCACATCGCAACCGTCCCGTATGAGGTTCTGAAGAAGATGTTCAAGCACCCTTTGACGGATCAGGGCATCGACAAGTTCCTCCAGGACTGGGAGAAGGTCGCGAAGCGCTGAGATCCGGCTGTCGGCCGCGGGGACGAAAGTTAGAATAGCGTCGAGAGTGGTCATTTCGCCTCGTGCCGACCTCAGTCGCCGCCGTTGCCTCTTTGTGCAGGGCGCTTGAGTCTACCTCAGGCAGAAAGATGAAGATCGAACTCCTTTCTTCGTTCTTGAGGAATCTCGGGCCGGGGGAAATCAGGCCGACCGTCCTCTTCCTCCTTGGCCGCTCCCTGCCCGAGTCGGACTCGAAGACCCTCGATGTCGGCTATGCGACGATAGGCAAAGCGTTGGAGAGGCGCCAGCAGCCTCTGGTCGCTGAGGATGAGTTTACGATAGGGGAGTTCTTCTCCATTCTCAGCAAGGTGGCGGATGCGGCGGGGGCCGGCTCAAGGAAGGTCAAGGAGAGCTTGATCAGTGGCATCTTCACAAGGTTGTCCAGGGAAGAGGCGGAGTATGTGACGAGGAGCCTCTTCGGAGAGATGAGGATCGGCGTGAACGAGGGGATCCTCCTCGATGCCGTCGCGGTCGCCTCGGGCGCCTCCTCGGAGACGGTGAGAACGGCGAACATGCTCTCGGGGGACATAGGCTCGGTCGCCGAGGAGGCGCTGCTTGGCGGAAAGGACGGTCTCGAAAGAATAGGCGCGCGGCTTTTCGTCCCGCTCAAGCCGATGTTGGCAGAGACCGTGTCCTCGGTCGAGGAAGCGATCGGGATCCTCGGAAGGGCGGCATTCGAGTTCAAGCTGGACGGAGCGAGGATACAGATCCACAAGCAGGGCGACGTGGTCAGGATATTCAGCCGTCGGCTTACAGAGGTGACAGACAGCCTGCCGGAGGTGGTCGACGCCATCCGGTCTAGGGTGGCCGTGGAGCGCGTCATCCTAGAGGGGGAAGCGGTCGCGTTCACGGATCGTCCCCTTCCCTTCCAGGAGATCATGAGGAGGATGACGCGGGTTCACGGGGTCGACCGGACGAAAGAGATCATCCCAATCAGACTGTATCTTTTCGACATCCTCCTGAGAGAGGGGAAGGTCCTCATCGGACTGCCATACGAGGAGAGATGGTCCATGCTGAACGAAACAGCACCCCCGGACGTCATCGTCCCCAGGCTGGTGACTGCCGACCCAGCGGAGGCGGCGGCATTCCTCGACCGGGCCTTGGCCGAGGGCCACGAGGGGCTCGTCGCGAAGAGCCTGGATGGGCAATACGTCGTGGGAAAGAGGGGGAAGCGCTGGCTCAAGATCAAGAGGAGCGTCACGCTCGATCTGGTCATCACCGCGGCGGACTGGGGGTACGGTCGGAGGGAGGGTTGGCTCAGCGACTACTACCTCGGGGCAAGGTCCGGGGAGGGATTCGAGGTCGTCGGGAAGACCTACAAGGGGCTGACCGACGAGGAGTTCGAAAGGATGACGGAGAAGCTTCTCGAGCTCAAGACCGTCGAGACCCATCACACCGTCCGGGTCACGCCCGAAGTGGTGGTGGAGGTGGCGTTCGACGAGATCCAGAGGAGCCCGAAGTACGATTCCGGCGTGGCGCTTCGGTTCGCCAGGATCAAGTCGATTCGGAGCGACAAGAGCCCCGCTGAGGCCGACACCCTGGCGACGGTGAAGCGCATGTACGAGGAGCAGTTCAGAACGAAGGGGCGAGCGGTGTCGCCTGGCTGACCCCAGCGTCAAGCCGAAAAGGATTATATACCTTCCAGCTTCTGATTGAGGGGCGTGGCGGAGGGGGGAACTCGGAAGAGATTTCTGCTGTCCACGGTCGGGGCGATCGTGGGGCTTGTGGCGGTGAGTCTCCTCATAGCGAACCTGAAGTATGCCGGGGAATGGGGGGAGGGGCAGTCGATCCGGCAGTTCACCGACCGCCTTGCCGCCGTCATATCCCAGAGCCTCTACGTTCTCTGGCTCTTGATCATGGTCTACTACATCTACATCCTTCTCACCGGCCGGAAGGAGGTCAAGAGAAAAGATGCAAGGCAGTTGTCTAGGCCCTCTCCGCTCGGAGTGTTCCTCGCCCTTCTCCTAATCGCATCCATGATCGCAGTGATCCGATTCGCGGACCTGCGGTTCTTCCTCGGAAACGGGGGCGGGGGTGAGGAGAACGGAGGCGGTGGAACCCCCTCCGCCCCGACCGATCCCTTCTCGACCGAAGGCGGGACGCTGTGGTTTCTGATACTTATTCTCATCCTGACGGCCTGCTTCGGCGCCCTCTATCTGAGGAGATGGAGAACAATCTCCCTGGCTAGGTACGCCACCTCCTCGGCTGAAAAGGAGAGGGAGGAGGCGAAGAAGACGATCGATAGGGCGATAAGGGGACTCTACGCAGGCGATGACTTCCGGAGCGTCATCATCCGGACATACCAGCAAATGTGCCTCCTTCTCGGCGGGAATCTGATTGAGAAGGAGAGGTTCCTGACTCCGAGGGAGCTGGCCGTCTTGACCGTCACCAAGCTTGGCTGGCCGGAGATGCCGGTGGAAGAGCTGACTGGACTGTTCGAGGAGGCGAAGTACAGCGACCACCCTATGGATGAGGTTGGGAAGGAGAAAGCGATAAGATGCCTCACCGAGATAAGGGAAGCCCTCGAGAAAGGAG
>DYTM01000093.1 GCA_020725985.1 Methanomassiliicoccus sp. | reverse complement strand
TCTTCTCGGCCTTTTCTAGCGAGGATACCCATCATGCTCCAGTCGCCGTGCTTCCCCGCGTCCTTCGCCTCGTTGAGGAGCCGCCTGGCGTCCCTGACGTCGACGTAGAACCTCTCGGAATTCTGTACGAGCTTCTCGAGCGCCTCGCACAGCTCGTTCGCCTCGACATACTTCCC
Source organism: Methanomassiliicoccus sp. (assembly GCA_020725985.1). Taxonomy (GTDB): domain Archaea; phylum Thermoplasmatota; class Thermoplasmata; order Methanomassiliicoccales; family JACIVX01; genus DYTM01. Next base: position 5,885 of record DYTM01000093.1, on the reverse strand, counting down.
AGTGAGCTGGTCGGCGACGCCCCTCGCGCTCTTTGCGTCGGAAAGAGCGCCCCGGAGGTCCCCCTCTTCTTTCTTCACCTTGATGCTCTCGATCGCCGCCAGGATGGCCTTGGGATCCGAACCGGTCTTCTTGGAAATCTCCGACAGCTTCTCAAGGTACTCGATGTCGCGGACGATGCGGTCGTCGATCGCGGCCCGGACGCTGTCAAGGCACTCTCTGACGTAGTCCACGGCGGAGGCGACGTCCCTCTGCCTCCCGGACTTCACGGCCCTGTCGATATATCTTCTCGCTTCGGCGGCATCGATCCCGAACTCGTTCGCCAGGGCGAGAAGGGGCTTCACCTCTTCGACGAGGAGGGGGAACTGCTTCCGGAGCTCAATCTCCTTCAGGTCCTCCACGGAGGGCGCTGCCTCGGTCCCCGCCGCCTCCTGTTCGACCGCCTGGTCCAGAACGGCATCCGATGCGACGGCGGCCTCGGAAGCCTCGGCCACTCCGCTCACCTCGAACTGCGACCCGCAGCTCGGGCACTTCATGCTGTCAGCCGGAACGATCGCCCTGCAGTTCGGACACTCGAACTCCGCGACCTCCTCGATGACGAATTCGACGCCGCACTTCGGGCACTTGGAGACCTCGCCAACTATGTGAGTCCCGCACTCCGGGCAGTCGAACTCCATGACTCCCCCGGCGCCATTGGACCCCCCCTGGGAACTGTTAGCTGACAACAGACCACCAACTGCTGGAAGGACTAATAAACTTCGAAATATATAGTTGTCGTCTCCCCCCTAAACGGGGCCTTCGCCGACCGCTCCATGCATCCTCATCATCCTCACCGCGTCCCTCTCAAGGAGAGGGGTCTCACTGATGACCGTAACCCCTCTTTCCTCCTCCTTCAATGCCGCGACCAGGAGGGCGTAGTCGGGGGCCTTCGCGCTCATGGGGAGATGGCTTCTCTCCCCCGCTTCCGTGTACTCAACGCAGCTGAAATGGCAGTGGAGGTGCCCGCGATAGAACTCCCCGCATTCCACCAGGACCCTCCGGAAATCCGAAACGGTTCGGAGACCCCCTCCAGACCGCGCGTGGAGATGGGCGAAATCCAGAACCGGAGCGGTCCCTTCGATCTCTCTCACGACATGAGCGATCTCCTCGATCGTCCCCCAAGACCCTTTCTTCCCCATCGTCTCGAGGCCGAGCAGGACGTCGATCCCCTCCTTTTCCATCTGGTCCCTGCACTTCGTGACTCCTCTGATCACCGACCGGGTCGCCGCCTTCGGATCCTTCCCCGAGTACGCGGCAGCATGAAGGACGATGATCCAGGCGCCCATTTGATGAGCGGCCCTCGCGGCCTTCATGACCCATTCCCCGCTCTTCCTCACGGTCGTCCGGCTCGGGGAGTTGAAGTTTACATAGTAGGGGGCGTGTGCGCTCAGGAGAATCCCGAGGTCTCTCGCCCTCTCCTCCGCGGCCCTGGCCTTATCTTCGCCCATCCTCACCTGGCGCACGAACTGCACCTCAAGGGCGTTGAGCTTGAGTGCCCTTATCCTTTCGAGCGCCTCGAGCGGCCCCCTGCTCCCGGTGGGGTAGCCGGCAGGACCGAAATAGATCATGTCCTTCGCAATGAGCGCCGTCCGTATTAACCTTTGATCGCATCCTCCCGCCCCATCCCCGCATCGACTGGAGACGACCGCGGAACCAGTCTGGGCCTGAAAGGTTATTATTGAAGAAGTCTCTGTACGTTCGGGAGAGGGAATGAAGATCGAGCCGGTGCTTGTCGAAAAGCCGTCGGATACGAACATCGTCATAGGCCAGGCCCACTTCATCAAGACCGCCGAGGACCTGTACGAAGCCCTTGTCAACTCTGTCCCCGGCATCAAGTTTGGTGTGGCCTTCTGCGAGGCCTCGCAGGACCGACTTGTCAGGGTGGAAGGGAACGACGACGAGCTAAGGGAGTGCGCCGCCGCGAACGCGATGAGGATCGGGGCGGGACATGTCTTCGTCATCGTCCTCCGGAACGCCTACCCCGTCAACATCCTCAGAAGCGTGAGGGAGGTCCCGGAGACCTGCTCGATATTCTGCGCGACCGCGAACGACGTGGAGGTACTGGTCGCCGAGTCACCGCGGGGGCGGGGAGTCGTCGGCGTGATCGACGGACAGCCCCCGCTGGGGGTTGAAAAGGATGAAGACCTCAAAGAAAGGAGGGAGTTCCTCCGGAAAATCGGCTACAAGCGCTGAGCCCGAAATCGAGACCCTGGACGTGTACGAAGCGTCCGCGAAGTACTACGACATCTGGAGCGAGGACTTCAAGGAGGACATCGAGTTCTACAAGCAGCTCGCCGAGTCCGCCGGCTCGCCGATACTGGAGTGCATGTGCGGCACTGGAAGGATCCTGATTCCCCTTGCGAAGGCGGGGTACGATATCACCGGCGTCGACCGGAGCGCCTCCATGCTGGACAGGTGCACTGAGAAGATCGAGCTCCTGGACGAGGAAGTCCAGGAGAGGATAGACATCATCCACGCGGACGTTATGGAGTTCAAATCCCCGAGCAAGTTCAAGCTGGTGATCGTCCCGTTCAACTCCTTCCTCCACCTCCTCGAGACCGCGGATCAGGAGAAGGCGCTCGGGAACATGGTAGACCATATGGCGGATGACGGCCTCCTGACCATCAGCATCTTCAACCCGAGACTTGATAGGCCGGTCGGCCTCCTCCGCCACGACGGCACGAAGCTGACCGCCCAGGGAGAGATCATCTCGAAGTTCGAGACGCAGACTTTCGACATGGCCTCCCAGACCACGACCGTCCACTACTTTTACGACGTCTCGCGGCAGGATCGCCAGCTCAGGAGGGTGACGACGACCTTCGTCCTCCGATACATCTTCTACAGGGAGGCGATGGACCTGTTCAGGAGATGCGGCCTGGACGTGCTGGAGGTGTACGGAGACTACGCCCTCTCGCCGTTCAAGAAGGAAAGCGAGCTGATGATCTTCGTGGCAAGGAAGGCTAGATGAGGTTGCGCTTGTTCGACCTCGACCTCACCCTCGGTTGCGGTCAGGTCTTCCGTTGGCGCAGGGAGGGGGAGTGGTGGAGGGGGGTCCTCGGAGAGCGCCAGGTCCGGCTGAGGCAGGTCAGAGAGGACCTCGATATCTGGGGGGCGGTGTCAGATAGCCTCCTCCGGCGGTATTTCAGAGATGACGACGACATCGATTCGATAGTGAAGGACATCTCCAGGGATCCCTATGTCGCTGGCCTTGTCCGGAAATACCGGGGGCTGAGGCTTATCAGACAGGATCCCTGGGAGTGTGCCGCATCGTACACGCTCGCCACTTATGCAAGCATTCCGAGGATCGAGGGGATGATCGAGAACGTCTGCAGGACCTTCGGACGGAAACTGAACGGGAGATACTCCTTCCCCACCCCCGCGCAGGTCCTCGAGAGGAAGGAGGCGGCGGCGGAATGCAACCTCGGGTTCCGCTGCGGAAGGTTCGTCGAGTTCGCAAGGAAAGTCGCGGAGGGGGAGGTGGACTTCGAGGAGCTGAGGGGCGTCGGTTACGAGGACTGCGTTTCCAAGCTGAAGAGGCTGGACGGTGTCGGGGACAAGGTCGCGGACTGCATTGCTCTCTTCGCCCTGGATCACCTCGAAGCTTTCCCGGTCGACGTGCGAATCGCGAGGGCAATGAAGAACGTCTACGGAGTCACCGGGAGCTACAGGAAGGTCAGCTCGTTCGCCCGCGAGCATTTCGGGAGATACGCGGGGTACGCTCAGGAATACATCTACGTCTCGGAGGAGAGAAAGAGAAAGGACCGGTAGCGGTCACTCCATCTGGGGGCAGACGCACAGCGGAGCCTTGACCCCGGTGTGAGTTTCGTACACCGAGACGAGCATGCCGCTCTTCTTCACCATCTCGCAGATCCTGCAGGTCTCGGTGACGATGTCCGAGCCGTTGGTGATCCTCGTTGCGGCCCTCTCGACCTCTTTCCTGAACTCCCCGTACTTGCCGCTGGATTCCATCTCCTGGCTCGTCCCGCGCTTGGACTTGAGATACTGGGAAATGGCGGCATCGGTGACCCCGAACCTCCTCGCCACCTCTGCCTGAGTCATGCCATGATGCTCAACAAGCTCCCTTGCTAGCTCGCGGCGGATCGAAGGAAGGACGTACCAAACGATTAGCTCGCACGGGATCTTCATACCTCCCTATTATGACTTAACGATATTAAAAACCTTATAATCCAACGCCGATTCTTCGGCCCGTTACAGGGGAGCCGGCGCCATTCTCCACCCCCTTCAGCATCCACAGATCACTTCATCAGAAGTTGCACCAGGCGTCACGGCTGACAAACTCTTAAGTGAAGGGAGTCGATTCCCATGATACGCCTAAGGGAATCCCGGGGTGGCCCAATGCCGATTGACGAAGTAATCATCACCAGGAAGATAGTCGAGCGGTTCTCGAAGGAGTTCATAGAGAGCCTTGACGTGGACGTTGTGATCGCAGGGGCGGGGCCCTCCTCGCTCACCGCCGCCAGATATCTGGCGAAGGCGGGGAAGAGGGTCGTGATATTCGAACGGAGACTCTCGCCAGGAGGAGGGATGTGGGGCGGGGGGATGACCTTCCCTGCGATCGTGGTCCAGGAGGAATCGAAGCACCTCCTCGAGGAGATCGGGGTCAAGCTGACAAACGAGGGCGGGGGCTACTACACCGCCGACTCGGTGGAGGCATCCGCGAAGATGATCGCGGCGGCGATCGACGCGGGCGCACGGCTGTTTAACGCCATCACCGTCGAGGACGTGATGATCAGGGATTCGAAGGTAACCGGCGTGGTCATCAACTGGAGCGCGGTGGACGTCGCCGGACTGCACGTCGATCCGGTGAGCGTGAGGTCCAAGTACGTCATCGATGCGACCGGGCACGCCGCGGAGGTATGCAGGATCGTCCAGACCAAGGCGGGAAAGCTCAAGACGCCCTCGGGAAGGATCGAGGGGGAGAAGAGCATGTGGGCCGAGGTGGGGGAGAAGATGACGGTGAAGAACACCGTCGAGGTCTTCCCGAACCTGTACGTCGCTGGGATGGCGTGCAACGCCGTGATGGGTGCCCCCAGGATGGGGCCGATCTTCGGAGGGATGCTCCTCTCGGGGAAGAAGGTGGCCGAGCTCATACTGAGACGGAAGAAATAGGTCAGGCCTCTCCGGGATGCGTTTTCTCGTAGAACTCCTCGATCTCCCAGTCCGGGATCCCTTCGTCCTTCTTCCTGCGGAGGGTCAGAGCGTTCGCCCGGAGGTACTCGTTGAAGATCCTCCGCGCCTCCTGGTCTCCGTTGAACTCGACGAGATAGAGGTCCTTCCCCCGGTGGCCGGCCCTGAAGTTGCCGACGATCCTCGGACCCTTGAAAATGACGTTCGCCGGGAACCCGATCTGCGCCTTCAGCCAGGGCTGGAGGTAGAAGTAGAGGTTGTCGTCCCTCGTGAGAACGAAGCCTTCCTCGAACTCATCGTCCGCCGCCTCGATATCCTTCGGCATCCAGTAGAGCGTATCGTCCCCCTGGACGAGATAACCTTTCACCAGGAAGCCCTCCCGCTCGAGGGAGGCCAGGGATCCCCTGATCTCCCCCATCGACAGCTCGAACTTGAGGAAACGGGAGAGGTTCTCCGCGCTGAAGATGCCGTAGTTTCGGAACAAGATCCGAAGGAGCTCGGCCCGGGCCTCCCGGACGCTCATGCCGTTGTCGGGGACGAGGACGATTCTCCTTGAGCCGTCGACATAGACATGAGCGGCCAGATAGAGGGCCCTCAGTGCATCGGAGGTCCGCTTGTGCCCCACCGGGGAGAGATCGAAGAGCTCCCCCTTCGATAGGGGCGATCTGTCCTCGAGCACGCGGAGGAGGAGGTTCATGTC
>DYTM01000092.1:4380-6148 GCA_020725985.1 Methanomassiliicoccus sp. | reverse complement strand
ACGCACGACGAGATGATGCAGGAGTTCAACAGGCGGGTGGAGATCATCAAGTACATGGTGTTCAAGGACGTGACCGACCACAGAAAGCTCTGGGGGCTCATCAACTCATACTACAAGGATCCGGAGAGGACTCTGAAGCGGATTCACAGAGAGATGGAGGAGGGTGCTGGCGATGTCGCCTGAGGTTTCCGACATATTTGCGAGGCTCGAGTCCTCGAAGAAGTCCTACCTGAAGACGAAGAGGGCGGACGAGAAGGCCGATGTCCTCGGACCGCACGTTGTCAAGCTTCCCCAGACTGCCATTCCGGACTACATCAAGCTCACGAAGTACCAGGAGTTCTGCTGGCGGACGCTCGGGGCGTTCGTGCGACTGAAGGCGAAGCCGAACCCGAAGCTCGAGCAGTCCCTGCTCCAGGCGCACATGAAGATGCGTCCCGAGGAGTATGTCTCGTACGTCTGGATGACGACGATCATCGTGGGCGTGGCTTCGGCAGTGGTGGCCATCCTCCTGGGCGGGGTCATACTGAGCTTCCTCAGGATCGATGCGACGCTCATCCTCGTCGCCTCTGTCCTCCTGATCGCCATACCCCCAATCCTGGCATATATGGTTCTAACGTCTCATCCCGCTTCGGTCGCGAAGAAAAGGGGAAGGGACATAGACAAGAGGATCGGGGCTGCGATGGGCTTCATCTCCGCCATGGCGTCCGCGGATGTCAACGTCGATGTCATATTCAAGGAGCTTTCGAGGCAGTCGATATACGGAGAGATAAGGAACGAGGCGGAGTGGGTCACGAGGGACACCGAGCTTCTCGGCGTCGACATCCTCTCAGCGATCAGCAGCGCTGCGCAGCGAACCCCTTCGATGAAGTTCCAGGAGTTCCTGCAAGGTGTGGTGACGACCTCCACATCCGGAGGTCAGCTCAAGCCCTACTTCCTTCAGAAGGCGGAGCAGTTCGAGAAGGAATCGAAGCTCGAGATGCGCTCGCAGCTCGAGACCCTCGGCCTGATGGCCGAATCCTTCGTCACAGTCGTCGTCGCTTTCCCGTTGTTCCTCGTCGTCATCATGGCGATCATGGCGATCGTTCCGGGCGGCGGAGGTGGCTCAGGGGCGACGGTTCTGCTTCTTTACGCAGTCGTCGGTCTCATGATACCGGTGTCGCAGTTCGGCTTCATCTTCTACATATGGAACATGACCAAGGAGGCGAGCCTGTGAGGGGTGATCGGTAATGGCTGAGAAGACGAAAACGCGGGACATACTCGATGTCGGTCAGATCACCGCGAGGAAGAGGGACCTCTCCCGCACGATCCTCATCGTCAGCGCGGTCATCATGGCCATCCTGTTCTTCATCGGGTTCCTCGACGCGATCGGGGGGTTGAAGACTGGATTGGAGTGGATCGACTTCCTGGCCTTCGGCCTGATGGCGATCTCCGGGCCTTACGGATTCTACACGACCTACAAGCACAAGAAGATCAAGGACATTGAATCGAGACTCCCTGATTTCCTTAGGGACGTGGCGGAGGCGGGCCGGTTCGGCATGACCCTGGCGGAGGCGGTGAAGGTCGCCTCCGGCGGTCGGTACGGGAAGCTCTCGCCCGAGATCAGGCGGATGGCGGCCCAGATCGACTGGGGAGTGCCGGCAGCGGACGCGATGAGGCTGTTCGCGGAGAGGGTCAACACGCCCCTCGTCAACAGGATGATGTCCATCATCATCAAGGCCAACGACGCCGGGGGAAGTGTTGCGGACGTGCTCACGATGGTCGCTCACGA
>DYTM01000092.1:2494-4370 GCA_020725985.1 Methanomassiliicoccus sp. | reverse complement strand
GGAGGCGATGCTCAACGAGAACGAGAGGAAGATCGCCATGTCGACCTACATGGTCGTCACCTACATCGCGTTCATGGTCTTCATCGCGACAATCTTCATCCTCAACTCCACCTTCCTTCCGAAGATGGAGGAGGCGGGGAGGCAGGTGGCGGAGGGAGCGGAGGCCGCGGGGATCACCAATCTCCCGGCGACGATCCGTACCGAGGTCATCCCCCAGGTCCAGCTCATATTCGTCATCGCGGTGGTCATACATGCCTTCGGGGACGGCATTCTCGCGGGGGTTCTTCAGGACGGCAGGATTGCGAACGGAATGCGGCACAGCTTCTTGATGTTGCTGATTGGCCTCATAGGGACGAGGTTCATTTAGGAGGTTGAGAGATGACCGAAGCGATCAGACCGGAACCGTTGCCGGAGGAACCTACCCCGGTCAGTGAGGTAAGGGAGGAAGGCAGGAGGGGAGGAAGGCTCTCGAGCGGATACCTGTCGTTCCTTCTCAAGATCAAGGAGAAGCCGATGAAGGTCCGGATCCCGATCGGGATCACGAAGGGGCCGTTGGACGTCGTCACCGAGATTCCGAAGATAGCAGAGGTGAACGTGGACGAGGTGGAGATTTCGAAGATCATCGATCCGTACTCGTTCGTCCGGATCAAGTACGACAACGTCGGCGGCGAGTACCTCTACGAGGTCATAGAGCCGGACCTCTCCGAGGACGAGAGGAACCTGCTCGAGGTCCTGAAGAGCGCGCTCATCATGACCCTCAACCTCGCGGACGTGGATACGCGGAAGGAGAAGGAGGACATCCTCAGGAAGGCGACGGACGCGCTCGTGAAGACCTTCGGGGTCTCGCTCCACCCGATATCGAGGGAGAGGATCCACTACTACCTGAAGAGGGACTTCATAGGGTACGGGGTCATCGACGTCATGATGACCGACCCGAACGTCGAGGACTGCTCCTGCGACGGCGTCGGCATTCCCTTTTACATCTACCACAGGAAGTACGGATCGATCAAGTCGAACATGCGGTTCGAGAAGGAGCCGGAGCTTGATATGTTCGTCGTCTGGCTCGCGCAGAAGTGCGGGAAGCACATCTCGGTCGCGGACCCGCTCCTCGACGCCACGATCCCGGACGGTTCGAGGCTCAACGCCACCCTCGGGAAGCATGTGACGAAACGGGGATCGTCGTTCACAATCAGGCGGTTCAAGGAGAACCCGTTCACCCCGGTCGACCTGCTCAAGTTCAAGACGATGAGCACCGACATGATGGCTTATCTTTGGACAGCGACCGAGTACGGGAGCTCGATGCTCGTCTGCGGCGGCACGGCGAGCGGCAAGACGACCACTCTGAACGCCGTCCTGCTGTTCATCCCCCCTCAGATGAAGATCGTCAGCATCGAGGACACGAGGGAACTCAACCTCCCGCACGAGAACTGGATCCCCTCGCTCACGAGGGAGGGGTTCGGGGGAAGGACCGCCGGGTCGAAGAGCGGCACGATCGACATGTTCGAGCTGCTAACGACCGCGCTCAGGCAGAGGCCTCAGTACCTGATAGTCGGGGAGGTAAGAGGGAAGGAGGCCTACGTGGTCTTCCAGGCGATGGCTACAGGCAAGACCGCCTACTCTACCTTCCACGCGGAGGACGTTCAGGCGATGGTCCACAGGATGGAGAACGATCCTATAAATCTCCCGCGGGCGCTGATGACCGCTCTCGACGTCGTCATGCTGCAGGCGCAGGTGAAGGTGGGGACGAAGATGACCAGGAGGGTCAAGTCCCTGACCGAGATCGTCGGCATGGACCCCGAGACGGGGGAGCTGATCACCAACGCCGTGCACACCTGGAACCCCGCGGACGACACGTTCAACTTCAGCGGGCACTCAT
>DYTM01000092.1:0-2484 GCA_020725985.1 Methanomassiliicoccus sp. | reverse complement strand
TGCGGACGATACGGAACTGGTCCCCGAGGGAAATGGAGCGAGAGGTGAAGCGGAGGGCGGACATACTCGAGTACATGAAGAAGATCAACGTCGACAATTACCGCGCCGTCGCGAGCATCATCTCCGCCTACTACCGCGATCCGGAAAGAGTGGTGAAAGAGGTCAGAGAGAAGCTTGCGGAGGAGTGAAGCGCCTCCGCGATTGCCGTTTTTCTTTCTTCACCCCAGGCTTTTCATTCTATTTCGCCGCTTCCGAGGCGCATTCAGAGGTTGACTCCTCCCGCTCCGGTCGCTCGGGAAGCAGAGAACATCATTCATGATCTCGTGCGAGCGGCGGCGTCGAGACTGCTTCGTGATCGAGAGAAGAAATGAATAAGAGAGAAAAGGTTTGAAGGGTTTACTGGGTCTTCGGCTCCTCGGGTTCCGCTTCCGGCGGGGCCTCCTCACCGGCAGGGGGCTGCTCCTCGGTCTTCTTCAGCACCTTCTTCTCGGCGGGCCTCCTCACGATCCTGCGGAGCGCCTTTGGCTTCTCCTCCTCGGCCGCCGGCGCCTCCTCCCTGACCTCTTCCTTCTTCGACTCGAAGACGGTGCCGCACTTGTGGCACACGGTCGAACCTCTGGGATTCAGCGTTCCGCAGACCGGGCATGCGAATGCTCCGAGCTTCTGCCTCTCTTCTTCCTGGGAGAGCCGCTTCTCGAAGGTGATGTAGCTGGGCTGCTTCTTCCACCAGTCCATGAACTTCGCGTCGCTGTACTTCTTGCCGAGCACTTCCCTTGCCTGCTCCTTGTAGCCGTCGACGAACTGCTCGTACTGCTCCCTCATCTTCTTTATGTACTCGTCCTCTTCCTCGGCGATCGGCTCGGTGACGAACTTGGCGCCGCACTCCGGACACTCGGTCGAGTTGGCTGGAATCCAGGCACCGCACTCGCTGCACTTCGCCGTCCCGGTCTCGAACTCCACGCCGCACTTGGGGCAGCGCCTCGAGGACTCGGGGATGAGGGCGCCGCACTCGCCGCACTCAACCATCTTGCCGAGGCCGTACTTGTACAGGTATACAGAGAAGGCGACGATGATCGCAGCGACGATGGCGATGATCAGCACGTAGACCCACCACTCGAGGCCGGTCTCCTTGAATCCCTCGGTCACCGTGATCTCCGTCTGGCTGCTGGTCGCCACGCCTCCGATGGTGACGGTCACCCTCAGCCGGTGGTTGCCCTCGATGCCCGGCGGGATGTAGGTCGTGATCTCGAAGTAGCCTAGGGAGTTCGTCTTGGTCACCGGGGACTCGTCCGTCACCCTTTCTCCATCGCTGTCGAACAGGGCGACTGTCACAGACACGTTCACGAGCGGATCTCCGGTGAGCTGGTTCGTCACGCTCCCTCTCACGATGATGTCCTGGCCGGCGGTGTACTCGTAGACGTTTCCGAGGTCGATGACGATGACTGGGGTCGGAGCGTTCACGGCGAACTCGGCCACGATGTCGTTGTTCTCCTCGTCACCCTCGCCGACTAGATCGTTCGGATCAATCTGGGCGATGAGGCTGTAGTTGCCGATAGCCAGGGAGACGGCCCAGCTGTAGTTCGCGGACACAGTCGCATTCGCGCTGATGTCCTTCAGCACGGACCCGATCTCCTGGGTGTAGCCGTCCTCGTCTATCGCGTAGAAAGTTATTTCCACTCCGAGGGTGGAGGTGTAGCCGTCGTTCCAGACCTGAACGCCGATGACAACGGATTCTCCGACGACAGAAGTGTTCCTGACATGGCCTCCGGAGGTCACCTCGAGGTCGCCGACGAACTTCAGGTCGGGCCTGCGGTCCACAACCACGATCTGCTGAGATGCCTCGTTGTTTTCGTAGTTTATCTCCGCAACTTTCTCGCCAGGATTGACATCAGCGGTGATAGTCCTCGTCTGGATCTTCTCGCCGAAGTCCACCTCTGCATCCCACTCGCCCGTCACCACGACAGTCTGTCCAGGGCTGAGAGCTCCGACTGCAACTGTATCTATCAATGTGCCGCCTGCGTCTGCTGGATCGAGCCAGAATTTGACCTCGAAGTCAGCCGCGGTCGACTCGCCTACGTTCATTACGCTCAGGTCCATCATGACATGAACCCCGACGTTGACCGGGCTCGCCGGCCTGAATACAATGCTGGTCGGGGACAGGTCAGCGTAGTTCCGTACGGTCACCTGGAGTGCCGCGACGTTGTCGGTTTTGGTGTCCTCCTCGATGAGCAACGCTTCGTCAACGATCACTGTTATCGTGTACCCGCCGGGTATGTCAGGAGTCCACGACACCGTCGCCGGTTCGCTCTCGCCAGGGAAGATCCTCGAGATCAGGCTGTAGCCGATCTCGATGATGTCCTCGCCGGGCGGGGTTTGGTAGAACGTGACGTTCACGTCCGCCGCCTCGATGTCCCCGGAGTTGTGCACCACGACGCCTACCGTGGCGATGGTGCCAATGACCGGTGAGGATGGATCGACCGTTAT
>DYTM01000091.1 GCA_020725985.1 Methanomassiliicoccus sp. | reverse complement strand
GAAGCCCAGGCCGAGCGCGTCGGCCCTCAGACCGTCGAATTCCTCAGGGCTCACGTACCTGACCACCTCCAACCCGCCGCCCCGAGGCTTGAGATACTGTCCGAGGGTGATCATGTCAACGCCCGCCTTCCTCAGATCGGTCATCGTTTCGAGGACTTCCTCCCTGGTCTCCCCGAGGCCCAGCATGAGGGAACTCTTCAATCGCACCTGAGGATCGAGCTCCCGGAATCGCTCGAGAACGTTCAGAGAGAGATCATAGGACGCCCTGCGATCTCTCGCCTTGCGTTGCAGCCTCCTGACCGTCTCGATGTTGTGACCGATGACGTCGGGTCGGGAAGCTGAGATTGTCTGCAATGCCTCCTCGTTTCCCTGGAAATCTGGCACGAGAAGTTCTACCGCGGTCCGGGGGTTCGCAGACCTCACCTCCGCGATCGTGCCGGCGAACTGTGCCGACCCGCCGTCCCTGAGATCGTCCCTCGTCACCGAGGTGATGACAGCATGGCCGAGCTCAAGTCCGGAGACCGCTTCGGCTACCCTTCTTGGCTCCGTCGGATCCAATCGGCCTTCGGGGTCGCCCTGGCTGACCGCGCAGAAGGCGCACTTCCTTGTGCAGAGGTCTCCGAGGATCATGAAGGTGGCGGTTCGATTGCTCCAGCACTCGGATATGTTCGGGCATTGGGAAGCGTCGCAGACCGTACGGAGCCCGTGTGCCGAAACGATCCCCCGAACTTTCCCAAAGAGGTCGGGGCGAGGGGCCTTCACCTTGAGCCAAGGCGGTTTCTGAGCGACTCCTTCCCCTGCCATCGGTCCGTTCACCACGTCGTTGTGACGGTATCATTGGAGCGGAACACTTAACTATCTTTCGAGCGGCTGACCTCGAGAACGTCATGTCCAGTAGACGACCTACCATGCCCTAACACGGGAAAAGAAAAGGAAAGGACGAGTTCACTTGAGCCGCTTCAGGAACTCGTCGTGCGTCAGTACCTCCCCCATTAAGGGGAAGAACTTCTCCTCGACGTACTTCTGCTCCTCCTCGGACATCGCGGCAGTGCAGTCCTTCAACAGGAAGACCTTGTATCCTCGGTCGTACGCGGATCGCGCCGTTCCCTCGACGCAGACGTTCGTCAGGAATCCGGCGAAAGCAACATTCTTTATGCAGCCCACCCTGAGCAGGAAGTCGATGTTGCTCGAGTTGAACGCGTCAAGCGTTCTCTTCCCATCGATGACGATGTCCTGCTTGCTCGGCTTCAGCTCCTGGACGATCTCCCCGCCCCAGGTCCCCTTCCGGAAGGCCTTCGCCTTCGCCGCGTTCTGGTGGATCGGGCCGAGCATTCCCTCGCATCCCGCATCCCTATAGTCGCCTTCGAAGAGGATCGGGCAGATGAGGGTCATGCACTTGCCCCTCGCCTTCTTTAGGCAGTCGGCGGCGTTCTTGATCGTCCCCTGCTTCGCTATCTGATCCTTGACGGCGCCGTACAGCGCTCCTCCTTCCTTGCAGAAGTCGTTCTGGAACTCGATAAAGACGATTGCAGTTTCGCTCGCCTTCACGAATACCCCCTGCTGGAAATAAGTCGACATGAGGACTTAAACATTGCGAACACCGGCATGATCGAAGAACTGGCCAGATGGGGCCATTCAAATAGTTATAAATACGATGATGGCCTAATTGGGGGCGCTAGGCTTGACCGGGACGTTCGGCGTGTCCTACTACTCCGAAATCGTCGATATGCGGGGGTGACAGCGGGGGACGTCGTAAACGGAGCGGTGGAGGCCCTTGCATCGACTATGAGGCTCTGTCCCTCGGGGCCGGTGGCAGCATCGTGGCGCAGCTGGAGGGTTGTGCCCCTTGCTCTGGTCATGGGGAATGAGTCAGGCCCTGACGGGAGCAGCTTAACCATGGACTCCCGACGCTCGAGGGGTGACGGGGCTGAGCAGGTGCAGGGATCACCTCCATCGGACCGAGCGGCAACCCCCGTGGCCTAGCACTTCCCCGACTCAGGACCTCCGGAATGAGGCGGGGACCTTCGATCTCTTGCAGCCGGTGATGATCTCCTTATCGAAGTCGAAGAGGACGGCCTTCTCGTTGGCCTGATGGATGACGAGCTTGCTGCCGCCGCTCACGGTCCCCACCACGGCGGCCTCCGCCTGAACGGCCTTGAACATTCTGATGATCTCCTCAGAGTTCCGAGGCGGCGCTGTCACCACGAAACCGCACCCCTGGTACGCCTTCAACCACTGAACGAAATCTACGCCCCCTGGCCTCGGAACCAGATCGAGGTCAACGATGCCTCCCAAGCCACTTGTCTCGAGCAGCATCCCGAGCGTTCCCAGGGACCCCGGGTTGCTCATGTCCTTGCCGGAGTTGACGAGCCGCCTCTTCCCGATTTCGTTCATCACGAGCATCTGCCTTCTCACGAGATCGTCGTCCTTCCTTGATGTCGTGTCCCAGGCGTACGGCAGTCTCTCGGGGAAGTAACCTTCCAGATCCATGGCGAAGATGATATCGTCTCCTTCCTCCGCCGTGTGGCTGTATATCACATCCCCCTTGGCAGCGGTCCCGAGGATCGCGACATCAATCGCGTGGTAGTCGCAGTCCGGATGGGTGTGGCCGCCGACGACCGGCACACCGGACTTTCTCACGGCGGCTTCCACGCCCTTCATCACCTGCGCACATATCTTCTCCTCCTTCATCGAGATCACGTCGACCATGGCGAGGGGAATTCCCCCCATCGCCGATATGTCGTTGATGTTCACCAGGACAGAGTAGTAACCGGCGAAGTAGGGATTCGTCTTCATCAACGGCTCCATGATTCCGTCAGCTGCTAGGAGAAGGACGGAATCGCCGAAGTCTATCACCGCGGCGTCCTCTCCCCACGAGGCCAAGATGTTTGTGCGATAGATGTCGGGGAAGAACTGAAGAACCCCCGAAATCGTTCGCTTCCTCGTGACCCCGGGATGACCCCTGATCTCCGAGACCAAGGCCTCAAGGTCCATGCCGTTCAGTATGGACTCGGTGAATAAATAGGTTCTTCAGGGGATGTGGCCATGGTTTCTGTGGCATGTTGGTTGAATTCACAGAGAAAGCTTGGTTTGAGTCGTCTCCTTGACCATGTGTCCGACATCGAAGAAATCGATCATGACTGATCTCATGATCTCGGCTGCTGGGCCGCTCAGACTCTCATCGTCGAGGACATACGCCTTGCTGCTGTCCGGAATCTTCCATCCGGCCCTCGCCAGAACTCTCTTTGCCTCCTGCCTCTCGTCGGGAGTGGCGATCCTCCCTGGAGGTTGACCTTCCACACCGGCTCTCTTGAGCTCGTCCAGGAAGATCGACCGCCTGAACAGCTTGTACAGCAGGAGAAGTATCAAAGAATCTACCTTTTCCCCGACTGCCATCTCCCGGGTCTTTTCACCGACGATCGCGTAGATGTCCTTCTCAAGCGCTTTGACTGGAGCATAGATCTTCGCCGGAGGTACTTCCCGTTCCTTGAGTATCCTCATGTCTGTGAGGGCACGGAGGTAGCCGGTCAGTATAAGTCGGTGGATGTCGTATCCTCTCTTCTCGAGTTCGCGGGAGAGAGCACTGATGGATTTGCCATCACCGCCCAAGATCTCGAATATCGTCCGCCTCAAGTCCTCCTCTGGATTGAACATCTGCTCACAAACATGGTAACAGATATGATAAATAAATACCCTTTCAACATCCGTTAACTTTTAGCAATTCAGGTTCCAAAATACCTTTAAACCAAAGGGTAAATAACTACCGCACCTTGTAGCGGGGATGCGGAGACCATCCAAGTATCCCTTTTCAGAAGTGGTTGAATGAAAGCAATAGAGTATCTGCGCGAGCCCGGAGAAGTCTACTCCGACGAGAAGGAGTCCACTGAGCTGTCGCTCTTCGTTAGAACTTCGGATGAAGAGATCAAGAAATGGGACAGGGGCAAGATCTACGACGCACTCATGAGGGAGACGACAATCAGTGAAGACGCTGCCTCGATCGTGGCGCGTGAGGTCGAGAAACTGATATCGAACCTGGAACTCGACATCGTTACCGCGCCCCTCATCAGGGAGCTCACGAACGCGAAGCTGGTGGAATACGGACTGGCAAAGATCCGGAAGCAGCATACGAGACTGGGAGTACCGCTCTACGACGCGCGTCAGATAATCATGAATCCGAACAAGGAGAATGCGAACGTCCCCCACGGTCCGGAGGCCACCAACCTTACCCTCTCTGAAAGAATCAAGAAGGAATTCGCCCTTCTAGAGGTGTTCTCACAGGATATGGCCGACGCGCACATGAAAGGCGACATCCACCTCCACGACCTGGGAATGGTCGACCGCCCCTACTGCAGCGGGCAGTCGATAGAATACGTGAAGAAGTTCGGGTTGAATCTTCCGAACGCGATATCGATAGCGAAACCCGCCAAGCACCCTGAGGTCCTGATCGAGCAGATCATCAAGTTCTCTGCTGCACTCCAGGGTCACTTCGCCGGGGCGATCGGCTGGGATGCGGTCAACATCTTCCTTGCTCCGTACCTAGAGGGTATCGACGATGGCAGGATGAAACAGCTCGCCCAGATCCTCATCTTTGAGTTTGCCCAACAGGCTGTCGCGAGGGGTGGGCAGTCCATTTTCAGCGACCTCAACCTCTATTGGGAGATACCGAATCACTTCGTCGGTGTGCCCGCGATTGGACCAAAGGGCCTGTTCACCGGACAGAACTACGAGGACTATATTGACGAAAGTCAGAGATTCCTCTCCTCCCTTTTCGATGTGTACCTGGAGGGGGACGCACTGGGAAGGCCGTTCTTTTTCCCCAAGCCGAACGTTCACATGACGGAGAAGTTCTTCTCGACCGAAGGTCATGAGGAGTTCCTTCAGAAGATATCGCATGTCGCGTCGGAGAAGGGCAACACCTATTTCGTCTTTGATCGGGGAAACACCGCGAAGATCAGCGAGTGCTGCCGGCTCGCCTTCAAGCTCGAAAAAGGAGACTTGGATGATGCCAAAACCCCCTGGAAGATGCGCTACTCGGCGATGCAGAACGTGACGGTCAACCTGCCGAGGATAGCATACGAATCGCACCAGGATGACGGCAAGCTCTTCGAGATCCTTCGCGAGAGGGTGGGACTCGTCGCTCAAGCCCACCTCCAGAAGAGGGAGTTCATCACGAAGCTGCTGGGCATGGGCAAGCAGGGTCCCCTCGCTCTCCTGACGATGAAGTTCGATGGTAAACCGTACTTCAGGCTCGAGAAGGCCTCGTTCCTCCTGGGCATGGTGGGACTGAACGAGATGGTCCAGTACCACACTGGCCAGCAGATGCATGAGTCGAAGGAGGCTCTCAAGTTCGGGTTGAAGATCATCGCCACCATGAAGACCGAGGCCGAGAAGCTTGGGAACGAGCACGGTCTCAAGATGCCTCTCGAGCAGACCCCGGCGGAGAGCACCGCATACCGCTTCGCCCGGTTGGACATGAAGTACTATCCGCTTCAGGCCCCGACCGTCATCAGAGGAAACAAGAGCACGGGCGAGGTCTACTACACGAACTCCACCTACCTGAACGTAGGAGCGCCGATCAGCGCAATCGAACGGGTCAAGATGGAGGGACTCGTTCATCCGCTGATCGATGCGGGCTCCCTGACGCACGTTTGGCTCGGGGAGCACAAACCCCCGGCGGAGAGCATCGCTGCATTCGTCAGGAAGACATTCGACAGCACCCAGAACGCACAGATAGCCTTCAGCCCGGAGTTCACCTCCTGCCTCAGCTGTGGGAGGACGAGCAGGGGCCTTCGCATCAACTGCCCGCATTGCTCCTCGCCGGACGTCGAAGGAATAACGAGGGTCACAGGTTTCTTCTCGAAGACGAACAGCTGGAACAAGGGGAAGCTGGGGGAGCTGAAGGACCGGGTGCGGAACAACATCACATGATGTCCCGCTCATCATCCTCCGCTCGATGAGCAGATCGGCAAAAGGGTAATGTAGAGGGGCGATTCATTGACAATCATTCACACGGAAATGATTGGGTGGTGGTGAATGGGTAGATTCAGGGTCCGAAAGCACCTCTGGGTCAATCTGAGCCGTAGGAGCCTCTGCGACAACTGCTGGGCGAGGGTCTGTACCCGCGACAGGAGTCGCCGCGTCGAGTCCTGC
>DYTM01000090.1:4572-6167 GCA_020725985.1 Methanomassiliicoccus sp. | reverse complement strand
CCTGACCACAATCGCTTTCAGGATCGGAAATCAGAAGGTTCACTACGCCCTCGAGGGCTCGATATTCATCACTGGCGCGGCTGTGCAGTGGCTCAGGGACGGGATCAAGATCATCGAGAACGCGGCCGAGACCGAGCGACTGGCGCAGTGCGTACCTGATACGGACGGGGTCTACTTCGTCCCTGCATTCGTAGGGCTCGGTGCCCCTTATTGGGACCCCTACGCCAGGGGGACGATCATCGGCCTCACCAGGGGGACCAGGAGGGAGCATATTGTCCGGGCGACGCTTGAGGCCATATGTTATCAGACGAGGGACGTGCTGGAGACGATGAACGTCGAGTCGGGCATTCCCCTCAAGGTCCTCAGGGTGGATGGAGGGGCGGTCAAGAACAACTTCCTGTGCCAGCTTCAGTCGGACATTCTAGGCGTTCAGGTGCTTCGGCCGACCGTTCAGGAGACGACGGCCCTCGGTGCCGCCTATGCTGCCGGGCTGGCCGTTGGTTTCTGGGATTCATTGGATGAACTCCGCAGCAACTGGGTCATCGATCGGACTTTCGCCCCGACGATGAGCAAGGAAGGCAGGGAGGAAGGCTACTCGAAGTGGAAGCGCGCGGTCGAGAGGGCGAGGGACTGGGTCCCCCCCGGAGATCGCTGAGGTGTGGGATTGCCAAGAACCGAGGTTCTTGTCATCGGTGGCGGCGTCACCGGGGCGGGGGTCGCCAGGGACTTGGCACTTCGCGGAATCGGCGTCACCCTGGTCGAGAGCGGCGACTTCTCGGCCGGCGCGACCGGTAGGTGCCATGGGATACTGCACAGCGGGGGACGCTACGCTGTCAAGGATCCTGAGTCAGCGGCCGAGTGCGCGGCGGAAGGCGCCATTCTTCGGAGGGTCGCCGATTTCTGCGTGGAGGACACCGGCGGTCTCTTCGTTGGGGTGAAGGGAGACGATCCCGCATTCCTGGACAGATTCCTGAAAGGTTGCAGGCGGACGGGGGTCGCCGCGAGAGAGATCACACTCCAGGAGGCGTTCTCGAGGGAACCCCTCCTCTCCAGGAAGGCCGTGAATGCGGCGGAGGTTTCCGACGCCTCCGTCGATCCCTTCGCCCTCACCCTCGGGAACATCGAGAGCGCGAGGGCGGCTGGTGCCAGTGCGTTCAACTACCACCCCGCAAGGAAGTTCAGAGTGAAGGAGGGGCGGGTGGATGAGGTCATCGTCGAGAACCGCCGGAATGGGTCGAGGAAGGCTCTTAGACCGGAGATAGTCGTCAACGCGTCGGGGGCGTGGGCGAGCGAGGTCGCCTCCCTCGCGGGCCTTCGCATCCCTCTCGCGTTGGACAAGGGCTCGCTGCTGGTGCTGAACGGTAGGATCGTCAACGGGCTCGTCAACCGACTCCGGATGCCCTCTGACGGAGACATAATCGTGCCGAATCACTCTGCATCGATCGTCGGCACCACAGCCGAGAGAGTCTCCTCCCCTAGCGATTGCCTCGTTCGTCGGGATGAGGTAGAACTCCTCCTCTCACGAGCCTCGGAGATTGTTCCGGAAGCCAAAGATGCCAGGATTGTGAGGACCTACGCCGGAGTGCGACCGCTTC
>DYTM01000090.1:2680-4562 GCA_020725985.1 Methanomassiliicoccus sp. | reverse complement strand
GGAGGCGGGGAAGGCCGGGAGGCCAGCCGCACGTTCAGGGTGATCGATCACCTCGAGGAAGGGGTCTCGAACATGGTCAGCATAGTGGGTGGGAAGCTCACGACCTACAGGTTGATGGCAGAGGAAGCGTCCGATCTGGTGCTGAAGAAGCTTGGCGCGTCCGGCAGATGCAGAACCGCTGCCGAGCCGATATCGCCTCCTGCGAGTCTTCCCGAGGTGAGGGGGATGGTATCCCTCCCCCTGAGCCGGATGGAGAAGAAGTATGGCAGAAGGAGCGGCGAAGTCCTCGGTGCTTGTCTGGGGGTGCCCAGGGGGGGAGAGATGCTCTGCTCCTGCGAGGAGGTTCTGAGAGGGGAGGCCGTGTACTTCTGCTTGCACCAGGACGTGAAAGAGCTTTCGGACCTGATGCGGCGGACGAGAGCCGGGATGGGATACTGCCAGGGCGGGGCTTGCGCCTTCGGGATGCTCTCAGTCATGATCGAGAGCTCGGATGAGAGCCCCCTCAAGCTCCTCGGGAGATTCATGGAGGAGCGATGGAAGGGCGTCGAGCCAGTCCTTTTCGGTACCCAACTCAGGCAGGAAGTCTTCAAGCACTGCCTCCTGAACGGAGTGTATGGGCTTGATTCCATTCTAGGGAGGGAGAACGGATGAGAATGAGTGGCAGGGGCGAGACTGAGGTCCTCGTCATCGGGCACGGCGCGGCGGGTCTGCTCTGCGCTTCATTCCTTGCTTCAAAAGGGAAGGAGGTCATGGTGGTGGGGAGGGGCGCCACCGCGACCTCTCTCTCGACTGGCTGTTTCACCCCTCAATGGCAGTCGAATGACCCGGGGAATGGCGGAAGTCACGGTGCTGGGACGGCCGCCTTAGAATCCGATCGGAAGTATTCCGATCCCGAAGACCGAGATGCGTTCCCAACCGCCGCGACCGACCTTGTCCGTTTCCTCGTTCCGAGGCTGAAGCGCCAAGGACTTTCCATGGAGGGGAGATGGGATGGCATAAGTGGCATGTTGACAAACCTCGGAACCTCCTACGTCGCCGCTCTCGCCCCCTCGTTCACCTTCAGAGGACGGATGAGCCGCATCCGGCGAGGAAAGGTCGCTCTTCTCGGCGTAGTCGGGGACAAGGACCTCGATCCCGACCTCGCAAGCTCGATGATCTCCGAGCTGGGACTTCTCAATCAGGCGAAGCCCTACTGGATCCAACTGGCCGGATTCGAAGGCCGGCGGGATATCCTTCCAACTGAGATCGCACTTCGAGGCCGCAGCGATGGTCTCGAGGACGAGTTGACAGCGGCCATTGCCAATCTGGACGAGGATTTCGTGGGATTCCCTCCGCTCTTCTCCCTTGCCGATCAAGAGAGGAGAATGTCCCGGATCGAACGCGATTCAGGCCGGAAGATATTCGAAGTCGTCACCCCGCTCTCCCTGCCGGGTCTGAGACTCCAGCAAGCCCTCGAGAAGATGGCCGCCAGCGAGGGCTGCGATTTGCGTTTCGGCGCCACGGCAACCGAACTCGCATTCTCAGAAGGAAGGGCGGTATCCGCGATCGTGAGGGGCCGCTTCAGAGAGCACAGAATCGACTTCGGATGCCTCGTCATAGCGGCGGGCGGGATTGTTGGAGGGGGACTGGCCATCGATGGCACGAAGGTCAAGGACGCCTTGGGGACTTTCCGAATCGATCGATCCTCCTCCCATCAGGCCCCGGTTTCCAGGTTTGCATCGCCTATCATTCTGAGCGCATTGTCACAGGGCGTCCGGGCCGATGGGACCATGTGTCTCTATTCGAAAGGGGGGAGGAGGCTGGAGAACGTCTACGGGGTAGGCGCAGTCCTTGGTGGCTCCTCCTTCGGAGCGGGCGGGGGACTGCTTCAAGCCCTCGCCAC
>DYTM01000090.1:0-2670 GCA_020725985.1 Methanomassiliicoccus sp. | reverse complement strand
GCTGGAAGCGATCTGACAATGCGCTCGAATCTGGTGACGAGCGGGTGCATCAAGTGCGGCGCCTGCAATATGGCGTGCCCAGTCGTATCGCGGGAGGGCATTTCTCGGTTCTCGGGACCGAGGAATCTCGCCGTGGACGCCCCCCGGTTCCTGCCAGAAGTGAGCGAATCCAGGGACAACTTGTTCATGTGCACCACCTGTTGGCGGTGCGAGGAGGTCTGCCCGGCCCACCTGCCTCTTCCCGACGCGATGCTCGAGGTGAGAAGGAGGATCCATTCCTCCGACATGATGCTCGAGGGGCATCGGAGGATCGTGGAGAACGTCGACCGTTTTAGAAGGTCCGTGGAGCCGGGTGAAAGGATCGCCGGTCCGCGGACCAGGACAAGGGGGGAGGTGATGTACTTCCCCGGATGCATCGGTGAACTCCGGATCGCAGAGATGTACGAGTCCTCGGTAGGCATCCTGGAGAAGCTGGGTGCTGATTTCGGCGTTCCGGAATCATGGGTTTGCTGTGGTGCCCCGCTCGAGAAGATAGGGGACGAATCAAGGTTGAAGGACCTTCGGGAGACAAACCTCCAGAGGTTCGAGGGCTTCGGCGAGATCGTCACCTCCTGTCCGGGTTGCACTACCCACCTGCTCGTTCACTATGGGCTCGAGCCGCTGCACACGATCGAATTCATGCGCGAGAGCTCTTCCCTGAGCGGTCTGAGGTTCAGGGTTTCAGGGAGGAGGACGAAGGTGGCTCTGCATCGGCCCTGCCACCTTTCCCGGACGATCGGGCCTCAGATCATCGACTACGCCTATGACCTCCTACAGATGGTTCCCGGGATCAAGGTGGTCGAGATGGACGACCCCGGCGCATGCTGCGGCGGGGGAGGTGGGGTAGTGGCAGGCTATCCAGACGTCGCATTGCATCTGGCGATGGAGAAGATGGCGGACGTCGAACAGGCCGGGGCAGATATTGTCCTCGCTCCCTGCCCCTTCTGCGTCCTCAACCTGAGGAGGGTCGGCGGTTCCAGGGTCCAGGAATTGGTGTCATTCCTTGACGCGCGCCTAGAATGAAGCGGCTGGCCGAAAAACGAGAAATAATGGCAGCAACATATGTCGCAATCGAACATGAGCAGAGACGCCCTTTGCTTCTCCTGCCTCTTCGTGGACGAAAGGCCCGAGCTCGGCTTCAACGGCCAGCTCGTCTACTGCATGAAGAAGGAGAAGGTGGTGACACCGAAAACGAGCTGCGACCTCTTCGTCAGGTCCACCCAGGCGGGGAGGGATGAGATGCGGACCAGGATCTACGGAGTGCTCTCCGGCGAAGAAACCGGCGAGGAGTGATTCCGCCTGGCAGTCACAGCCATTCGAGGAACGAGAGCGTCTCGCTCGGCTGAATCTGCCTGATCTCGAAGGGTATCCACTGGGAGGGGGAAGGGTGGCCTCTCATGTGCCTGATCCTCATCCTCCGGTTCAGGTTCTCATCGAACTTCAACTCAACGACGCCGTCCGCGATCGACATGATGTGATTCATCGTCTTCTCGTCGTGCACCCCATCGTGGATCGTGAATATCGCCGTGCCGAGCTCGGATCTGATCTTCGAGCTCGAGATCTGGAAGAACTTGAGGACGACATTCGTCTGGTTATAGAGAAATAACGTCGATAGTGAGTGAAGGAATATCCTCACTGGCCTCCCCCGCTCGGCCGCGATCGTGGTGACGTTGAACATGATGCCCTCGATGTCCGAGACCTTCCGGATATCCCCTGCATGCTTG
The DNA here is from genome assembly GCA_020725985.1 of Methanomassiliicoccus sp. GTDB lineage: Archaea > Thermoplasmatota > Thermoplasmata > Methanomassiliicoccales > JACIVX01 > DYTM01. The sequence goes on along the minus strand of DYTM01000090.1, from coordinate 907 downwards.
GCAACCCCTTCCTCGTACGATCCGAGAAGGCTTGAGTGATAGTCGACTATGAACAGCTTCTTTCCGAGATTCCCTGCCACGTCGACGCCCATGCTTTCCATCATCGAGATGAGGTCCTTCGGGAGCATGTCCACCGTGACCATGATGACGGTATCCCCCTCATCCAGGTAGTTCTTGGCAAGGCTGACGTTGAGCTCCGGCAGGCCGATGCCCGGGCTGCCCACCATGACTATCGAGGATTTGTCGGGGAACGCCGCTCTTATCATCGTCAAACCTCAGTCAGAGTATCGGGGTCAGGGTGATCCCGCCTCCGTTTCCTTTCTCAGCGAAGCTCAGTGCATTGCATTCGGTGAAGGGCTTCTCGCCGAAGAGCACGATGGTCCCGCCTATGCGGTCGATCTTGATGTGCGTGGTGGCGAGGTCAGCCAGCCTGTGAGTGGATGATGCAGAGGGGGAGGTGATTCCCACGAAAACGCCGTTGTGCCGTCTGATCGAGAGCAGGTGGTCGGTCAGCTGGTCCATGACCTGGTTCCCGTATATCGACTCCATCGTGTCGAACCCGAGGAGCGAGAGGAACGGCATCGAGGCGTTCTGGAGGCTGAAGGCGAGATTCTGCCAGTTGAAGTCCGCAAAGGCCGTCGCCCCCTCCACGGGGAGAACGTATTGGACCGGCGCGGCGCCGATCTGGGTGGCCTTCTCGGGTATCCTCACGTGCCTGTCGAAATCCGCCTCATCCATCATGCTCACTATGTGTCCCCTGGCACTCTCGGCGCTTGCCTTTCGGAGAGGGACCCAGGAGACCCCCCGCTTCATCGAAATGAAATTGGCGACGAGGCTGCTCTCGACGGCCGTGCTGACGCTCGTCGGAACGCCGTAGCCCAGCTCGACCAGGACGATCGAGCCCTTC
>DYTM01000089.1:4838-6189 GCA_020725985.1 Methanomassiliicoccus sp. | reverse complement strand
GTTCACAAACTTTCCCTCCCATGGAACCCAATAATCTTCCTTTCTATCTTATCGGGAATACCATACTTCAATGTTTCGCAGGGGAATGCCCCGACGTCCAGAATAGCTTGATTTCATGCAACATTGTTGCATCCGTCGTCGCCAATCTTCCCGCTGTCATCCCCGGCCCTTTCTCAGCCTGGGCCTCCCGGTGGCAGTCGCCCTGACATCGATCCAGTTGATGAACCTCATCTCCTTGCCGTAGCCGTCGTGGAACCGGACCTCGTTCGTGTCGACCTTCACCCTGATCTGTTCTGCACCTGAGGCCTGGACCTTCTCAACGGCATCTCGCTTCGCGGTGACGACGGCGGACTCCTTCGCCGTCTCGATGTGAGAGTACTCGACGGGACTGGATGAGGGGGAGAAGACGACGAACTTGTCCTCCTTCGGGTACACCCTCACCGAGACACTCTCGGAAACCCTGCTGCAGACAGCTCCGACGGCATTGCCAACGTCGTAGTCCCTCGGCACCATGATGTCTGTCTTGAAACGGCCCTCGAGGCCTTTGATGAAGATGTGTGCCGGCGCGCCAATTCCGACGACTGGCATGTTGAGTGCAGGCCGAATCTTCATTCCGTCCAGGACGTCCTCACCGGCACAGGCCCTCAGAAGGAGCTTGAACCCTTTCTCCTGTCGATCCTCTCCTCCCGAGTCCACGGCGAGCTTCTTGATCACCTCCTCCCCCACCCTGGTGACCACCCTGTCCAGCATGCTCTTCGCGAAGCTCTCCGGCTGCTCGTCGACCTTCTGCGCCATGAGCTTGATCCCTTCCGCGGCCGCGTCCGGGTCGCCAGCAGAGTACAGGCCGAGGAAGTGCATCGCATCGGTCGGGGTCAGACCTGTGCGTATCACATACCCCCTGGACCTGAGGGACTCGAGCCTATCCTTGATCAGAACGACTCCCTTGACGCCATCCATGACTGCGAACAAGCTCACCGGCCCCTCCCTCCTGACGAAATCGAGGACCAGTCTTTCCTCGTCCGAAATCCTCGAGGGATCGTTCGCCGAGGTAAGGTAGAACGTCAACCCTCCCTCGGAGCGTATCTTCTCGACCAGATCCCTGCTCATCCGCCCCGCCATCGCAAGCGGAAGGACCCTCTCCGGCCCGACGACCACCTCCCCCGTCTCGTCGAAGGTGATCGCGGAGTCCCCGCCCAGACCGGCCGTCCACATGTCTAACGCCTTCACCCTCGTCCTCCAGTTCCCGACGGCCGCGCCCTCCTCGGTCAGTCTGGGAAACCCATCCTCCAGGACGGCGATGTCGGTCGAGGTGCCGCCGATGTCGACGACCATGCAGCTCTCCACCCCGGCG
>DYTM01000089.1:0-4828 GCA_020725985.1 Methanomassiliicoccus sp. | reverse complement strand
GCTCCCTCGCGTTCCCGAGGGACATCAGGCCCCCGTCCCCCTTCAGGACGTAGATCTCGGCCTCCACCCCCTGCTCCGCGAGCGATGCCTGAACCGAGTCGAGGAAAGCAGCGATGATAGGAAGAAGCTTGGCGTTCAGCACCGCCGTCACCGTCCTCTCCATGATTCCCAGATCGCCTGTCAGGGAGTTGCCGAGGACGACCGGAAGGGGAGTGCGCTCGGCGATGAGGCTCTTCACCTTCAACTCCTGGGAGGTGTTGCACACGCTGAAAAGCCCCGAGACCGCGATCGCGTCCACCCCCTTCCGGACCGCCTCGATCGCCTCGATCGCCTCGCCCTCGTCCATCGGCTCCAGGAGGCTCCCGTACGAGTCACATCCGCCTCTTATGAATGCGGCGTTCTTGCAGCCGAGGTTCCATTCTTCCCGCGGATTCCAGCCGATGCCGATGAGGCCGACCTCTCCCCCCTTCCCCTGCAGTATTGAGTTTGTGGCGAGCGTCGTCGAGATCCCGACGAGTCTCACATTCTCGAACCCTCCCCCGCCTTCCCGGAGATCCTTGAGCGCCGCGTTGATACCGACCGACAAGTCTTGATAGGTCGTCGGCGCCTTCGCCTTCCGGAGTACCTTCCTCGTGACAAGATCCACTATCACCGCATCAGTGAAAGTGCCGCCGGTGTCGATTCCCAGTCCCAATTCCGCTTCCGCTGACTGCCCAATGCCAGATGCCATAAGAACGCCCTCCGTTTTCGGAGGATGACCTGAGGTGGTGTATGAGTGGAGGAAAAATAAAGGATTTGCGAGAGGCTCCCCTCTCGGAAACGATTCACTTCTTCAAGAGCTGCGATGCGATTTTCACGGCCTCGATCGCGTCATATCCCCAGGCGTCGGCGCCGATCTGCGCGGCGAACTCCTTCGAGGTAGCTCCGCCGCCGATCATGGTCTTGCACGGTCCCTTCATCCCGACCTCCTTGAGCATCTTCTCGAGCTCCCTCATACCCGCGAGGGTAGGGGTCATGAGAGTGGATGTAGCAAGAATGTTCGCCTTCTCAGCCTGGACCTTCTCGATGTACTTCTTCAGTGGAACGTCTCTGCCCATGTCGTAAAGGGTCATGCCAGCGCCGGTGAGCATCGCCTTGACGATGTTCTTCCCGATGTCGTGGACATCCCCCTCGACGACACCGATGACGATCTTCCCGGACGCGCCCACCTCCTCGACCTTCAATTTCGGAAGGAGGATATCGAGGGCGGCGTACATCGTCTGGGCAGACAAAAGCACCTGAGGCAGGTAATACTCCTTCTTCTCGTACTTCTGGCCGACGACTTCCATTCCCTTGCTCAAGCCGTCGAAAATGACTGTCTGTGGTGTAATCCCCGCGCCCAATGCTTGTTCCGCCAGCGGCTTGGCCTCCTTGATCTTCCCCTTCACAACGACCTCAGCTAGCTTGTCAAGCAGTTCGTTACCCATTCAGTGCTCCCTCCTAAATAAGAGCGTTGATTTTCGGATTAGGATGCTCTATAATAAACCCTTTTATGGATGGATGAACCATCCATTCGCAGTCCATGTATTAACAATCGGCAACTCTCTCAAGCCACGATGAGAGGGATGCTCTCGCCACATGAGGGGCACCGGCCCTGCCGCAGGTTGACCTCGATCTTCGAGAATGTGGGGCAGAACCGACTCATCTCGGTCTTCTTGACGCACACCTTCTCTGCCGGAGCCTCGCTCGCCCGCTTGACTATGATCTCCCCGCAGTTGGGGCAGAAGGTGTTCTGGCGCTCGTCGCCTATTACTCCAGCATGATAGGGAAACCTCAGTCCAGCCGACTTGGCGATATCGCACGCCTCCTTCAGCTTCGCAACGCTCTGCTCCGGAAGGTGGGAGAGCTTGTAGAACGGCTGGAATCGGAAGAAGTGGACGGGGGTGTCCGGACCCATGTTCTCGACGGTCCACTCGCAGAATCCTCGTATCTCGTCCGCGTCGTCGTTGAGGGTGGGGATCAGCAGGTAGGTGAGTTCGACGTGAACCCCCGCTTTCCTCCCAGCCCTGCAGGTGTCCAGAACTGCCTCGAGAGAGGCGCCGCAGTTCCTTCGGTAGAATTCCTCGGTGAAGCCCTTCACATCGATGTTCATTGCCTGGATGAAGCGCAGGAGCTCCTCCCTCGGCCCGGGCTCGATGAAGCCGTTCGTGTTGAGCAGGGAGAACAGTCCGCTCTTGTTCGCCGCCTCCGACGTCTCCAGGATGAACTCGTACCAGACGATCGGCTCGTTGAAGGTCCAGGCGATTCCGTCCGCCTTCTTCTCGACCGCTTCCCTGACCACCTCCTCCGGACCCGCCTTCCGGAACGGGAGATCGTCGCCTTTGGACCGGGCGAGCGAGAAGTTCTGGCAGTTCATGCAGTCCATGTTGCAGCCGAATGTCCCGAGAGAGTAGAGGCGCGCCCCGGGCCGATAGTGGAACATGGGCTTCTTCTCGATCGGGTCGGAGACCGAGACCGCCACCTTTCCGTAGTTGATCGAGCATAGACCCCTCCCGTCGTTCTTCCGCACCCCACATATCCCCAGGTGGCCCTCGCTCACGAGGCAGCGATGGGGGCAGAGGTCGCAGCGGATCTTCGACCCCTCCTGATGCCACCAACGGGCGGTGGAGCATCCGTTCCCTGAATCAAAAGCAGTCAATAGTCATCCTCTTCGAACTGGGACGCCCCACATGCGGGACACTTCACTTGATTCTTCTCAAGGACATATCCGCACACGATGCATTCGGGCAAGGGAATACCTCTTCTCTCCATATCGCTCACAGCCGATTAATACGTTTCCTAGCGACCCATTGGCGAGCCATGGTTCTGTCGATTTCGCACCCGGGGAAGAAGGAGGACGATGACGCTCAGATCGAGAAGGACCCGATGTCCCCGATCGACCCGAGTCCGAGGAGCCCGACCTCGCTGCAGGCGAATATCTCCGCCCGCCGCAGGTCCCTTCCCCGGAGGATGGGGGATAGGCATTCGGATGACTCGATCCTTGCCATATCCACCCCCGCCGCCAGCGGACTGAAGGCGGGCATAACAAGGATTCCCTCCTTCTTCAAGTGAACGAAGCAGGGGAGCTTGATCGACGCTCCCACCCGATCGATGATCTTGATCGACGGATGCTCGTGGCCGATCACCAGGGGCCTCGAGCTGTTGTCGAGATGCCCGTGAGCGAAGGTCACTTTCCCGGCCGAGTAGAACTCGCCCATCTCGATCCCGAGCCGGGAGGCGATCGTCCTCAGGTAGTTGTCGTGGTTCCCCCGCACGAGGGAGACCTCCGCGTTCTCGCGGAGGAACGAAAGAAGGGAGCGGACCTCGTTCCACTCCTGCTCGAGGTTCCTGCTGAACTCGTGCTTGAGATCCCCCACAACGACGATGCGGTCCGGGGAGAACCTGTCGACAATCCTCTGTATCGAGTCCCTCATCGTCGCTGTCTGCATCCGGGGAATGTGAAAGCCTTCCCTCTCCAGTCCCGACTCCATCCCGACGTGGAGGTCGGCGATGGCAACGAGCCCTTCCTCCCCCATCACCACGCACAGCTCGTTCGAAATCGTGATTCCTGGTAGCGTCTCGATGTTCTCCGTCTTCCTTCCCCCTGCGTGCCGACCGCTCTCCCGCTTCTTTCGAACGCGACCGGGGTTGAGACGGGAAACCCACGGCTCCCCGTCCAAATATACTTTCGCCGGACCCCCCGAAAGCGATATCATCGCCGAAGTGGACTGCCTGGCAGGATGATAAGGAGAACTTTCATAATTCTTCCCTCCGTCGGGACCGCCACCGAGAGGTCGCTATGGAGGAGGGGCGTGGGCGACTGGGAGGGGTTCTTGTCCGCACCCAGGATCAAGGGCTTCTCCGAAGGGAGGAAGAAGAAGCTCGACTCCCTCCTCATCGAGGCGGAGAGGTTTCTCGACAGCGGTCATACTCAGTATTTCTCGAGGATCCTCCCCTCGAGCGAGCACTGGAGACTCTTCTCGGAGGCGGGGGAGAGCGCGGCCTATCTGGACATCGAAACCGACGGACTTCAGCAGGGGTGCAAGGTGACAGTCGTGGGCGTACATAGGGAGGGGACCACCCGCACGCTCGTCCTCGGCCAGGACCTCACCTCCGAGGCACTGTCCCGGACACTCGCGGGCTGCAGCATGCTCGTCACCTTCAACGGGAGCGCGTTCGATCTGCCCATCCTCCAGTACCACTTCCCCTTCTCCCTCCCCCCTGTCCCGCACTTCGATCTGAAGCACGGGTGCAGGAGGATCGGTCTGAACGGAGGATTGAAGAGCGTCGAGCGCTCGGTCGGGATCAAGAGGGATCACATTGTCGAATACATGGCGGGTGAGGATGCGGCATTCCTCTGGAAGCTCTGGGAGAGGAGGGGGAACAAGAACGCGCTCAATCTCCTGAAGCGATACAATGAAGAGGACGCGCGCAATCTTGTGAGGCTTGCTGAGGTAGTGTCCGGAGGATTGGAGAGGCGCCTCGAGAGGGAGGCGAGCGGGAGCGGTCGTCAATGAATCCCCTGGAAAGGATGAGGGACTTGAAAGGGTTCGAGAGCGCGGCGGGGGACCTCGCTCAGACCCTGCTCGCTTCCTCGGATGTTTTGGTCATAGGGCACATCGACGCGGACGGCATCAGCGCCGCCTCGATCGCCTCCGCCGCGCTCAGGAGGGCTGGCGTCGGTCACAGCGTCCGCTTCGTCAAGAAGCTTGACGAGGAGGAGATAGCCAGGATCAACTCCGACCCGGCGGAGGCGGTGTGGCTCGTCGATCTGGGGAGCGGCTCGTATTCGAAGCTCGCACATCCCATG
>DYTM01000088.1:4366-6271 GCA_020725985.1 Methanomassiliicoccus sp. | reverse complement strand
GCGGTCTTCCCTTCGTCTTCGACCTTTCCCACCCTTTCCTCGATACTTGCCACGTCCACCAGCCGATCGGCCATGAGCTTCCGGTTGCCCAGGAGTATCTCCTCTCCGCCGTACTCGGCCCGCACGCCCTTTCCCGGTATGGTCTCGAAGCTGTCGGCATCCGGGATGTGGATCTCCATCTCCCTCGCCTGTCGAACGATCGCCTCCCCGAGGGGCTGCTCCGATCCCTTCTCCGCGATGCTGGCGAGGCGGACGACGTCCTTCTCGTCCGAGGCAAGGGGGACGACATCGGTCACCTCAGGCCTTCCCTTCGTCAGCGTGCCGGTCTTGTCGAAGACGATGATTTGGGTCTTCCCGGCGATCTCGAGGGCCTCTCCGCTCTTGATCAGTATTCCGTTCTCCGCTCCCTTCCCCGTCCCGACCATGATCGCTGTGGGGGTGGCGAGGCCGAGGGCGCAGGGGCATGCGATGACGAGGATGGTGATGAAGATCGAGAGGGAGAAGATGAATCTGGGGATCTCGATGTCAAAGGCATCGTATCCGACAAAGTACCAGACGAGGAAGCCTACCACCGCGATGGCGATCACCGACGGGACGAAATACGCCGAGACCCTGTCGGCAACCCTCTGGATCGGGGCCTTGGAGCCCTGTGCCTCCTCGACCAGCCTGACGATCTGCGCGAGGACCGTGTCCTTTCCTATCCTCGTCGCCCTTGCCTTGAGGAGCCCGTTCTTGTTGATCGATCCCCCGATTACCTCCGAGCCCTCCGCCTTCTCCACCGGGATGCTTTCCCCGGAGATCATCGACTCGTCCACCGCGGAGCGCCCCTCGACCACGATTCCGTCCGTCGCGATCGTCTCCCCGGGCCTCACCACGAACACGTCGCTCAGGTCAAGCTCCTCGATCGGGATCTCGACCTCCTCCCCGTTCCTGATTATCCTGGCGGTCTTGGCCTGGAGGTCCATCAGCTTCCGAATCGCCTCCGAGGTCCTCCCTTTGGCGTTGGATTCGAGGAACTTGCCAAGGAGGATGAGGGAGATGATCAGGGCGGAGGTGTCGAAGTAGACGTGCTCGAAGGCGATGGCCCCAGGGAAGAAGACCACAGCGGTGCTGTAGAAGTACGCGGCCGAGGTCCCGATGGCGATCAGGGTGTCCATATTGGCCCTCTTGTTCCTGAGGGCCTTGTAGGTCCCCACGTAGAACTGATAGCCGGCGATGAACTGGACTGGTGTGGCTAGGGCGAAGAGGATGAAGTTCTTCAGCTGCATGACGTCCTCGGGGGAGTCCATGAGGACGAAATCGTAGATCAGGGTGATGATGAAGGTAGGGACGCTCAGTACCAGGCTGAAGACGAGGAGGTTCTTCTGCCGCCTTATCTCTTTTTGTCTCGCCATCTTCTCCGCGTCCACGGTCTCCGCCTCGAGCACGTCGTATCCCGAGTCCCGGATGGCCCTCTTCATATCCGCGATTCTGACAGTCTGGGGATCGTACTGTACCCGCGCCTTCTCGGTTGCGAGGTTCACCGTTGCGCCGTAGACCCCCGGTAGCGAGTTCAATACCTTCTCGATCGTCTGTACGCAAGTGGCACAGGTCATGCCGGTTATGGAGAGGGTCGTCTCATTCACGATGACGTCGTATCCTGCCTTCTGGACCGCCTCTTTCATGTCCTCGACGCGGACCTTGTGCGGGTCGTACACGATCGTCGCCTTCTCAGCGGCCAGATTGACCGCCGCCGAATCTATCCCCTCCATCTCAGAAAGCGTTCTTTCTATCGTCTCTGCGCAGGTGGCGCAGGTCATCCCCGTGACCGGTAGGTTCGCGGTCTTCTTCCCCGGGAGGACATCCTCCTCCTCGGCCTGATGGCGTGCGTCGTCGGTCATGCCGGGCGATATCAAGAAAGCTCGT
>DYTM01000088.1:0-4356 GCA_020725985.1 Methanomassiliicoccus sp. | reverse complement strand
AATGTTTGTAAAGGGAAACGCACATGTTGGGTCGAGTGCGTTTCCCTCAGTCCATCGACACTTTAGATATGTCATCTTTCCAGGGCCTTTTCTTGCGGACTGTCAGAAAGTCTTTAAGCAGAAAGCTCCAATGACTTCAGAGTGGACCTCGACGAGACCGATGTCGACATCCTGAGGATCCTCCAGGAAAACGGCCGGCTCTCCTTCAGGCAGATGGCGGAGAGGGTCAAGGTCAGCGTGCCCACGGTCAGTAGCAAGATATCGAACATGGAGAACATGGGGATCATAAGGGGGTATCTCGCCGACCTGGACTCGGAGAGGATGGGGGAACTCAGCGTTGTCCTCACGGTCAAGGCCAAGCCCTCCGACCTCAAGACCGTCGCAGAACGGTTCCGCGCGAACGAGCACGTCCGGAAACTATTCCTGTTGAGCAACAGCAAGCTCCACATGATCTGCACCTTCAGTGGATCGCATCTCATCAACGACTTCGTCGCTGGCCTCGGCGAGGTGCCGGAGATCATCGAGTACGACATCTCGAACATAATCCAGGTGGTCAAGGAGAACCAGCGCGCGTTGGTCGAGCCGGACATATCGGTCATCCTCCCGTGCGCCTTCTGCAAGAAGGAGATCAGGGACGGACCGATCAAGCTCAAGGCCGACGATCGGGACTACTACCTCTGCTGCACCACCTGCCTGAAGTCCTTCCAGGAGAAGATCGAGAAACTCAAGGCGAAGGCCTGATCATCCCTACTTCCGTGAGACGATGAGATCGATCTCCACCCTCGCCCCGAGCGCCAGCTTCGGGACTTCCACCGTAGCCCTCGCCGGCGGGTCCTTCGGGAAGTACTGCTTGTAGACGTCGTTCATCTCTTTGAAGTAGTCAAGGCTCGTCAGGTAGACGGTCGCCCGGACGGCGTTCTCGAGGGACCCCCCAGCCTCAGCCACCACTGCCCTCAGATTTTCGAGCACCTGTCTCGTCTCGTCGGCGATGCTCGTTGTCACGAGCTTGTTCGAACTCGGATCGATCCCCACCTGCCCCGAGCAGAAGATCAGCCCTCCGGCGACGGTCGCCTGGGAGTAAGGCCCGATCGGCCTCGGCGCCTCATCGGTCAGCACCACTCTCTTCATGATGCCGAATCGGCGTAGAGGTTAAAATGCAGTGCGGTTCCGGCATGCGTCGCTGGCGCTCAATCAGATCGATCCCGTTCGAGCGCCGCCATGAGCCCCGGGAGGTCAGCGATGCTCAGAATGATCATCCCGCAGCCCTTCTCTCTCCAGACGGTCTCGTTACTCCACCCGGAGACGACTCCGACGAATTCCGAGCCGGACGCTCTGGCGCACTCGAGATCGATTGGATGATCACCGAGCATCACGCACTCCGCGATGTCGAGTCCGAGCATCTCCGCGACCCGTCTCATGGCCTTCCCGTTCGGCTTGGCCTCCTGCTCCGGGAAGTCGTCGCGGCAGATGATCGCGTCGAAATCCTTCTCCGAGAACCCTGCGACCCTCAGGGCGCTGCTGATGTAGAGCCTTGTCCCCCTCGTCAGGAGTCCAACCCTGTATCCCCTCTCCCTGAGGGCAGCGAGGGCCTCCCTCGCCCCGGCGATCGCCGTCGTCTTCCCGACGTTCCTCATCTCCACCTCGGACATGCATCGGTTGACGAGATTCTCGATCCGAGGGATCTCTCCTTCTCTACCTGTCTCGCTGAGACTCCTCCTCGCCCTTGTCAAATTGGCCACGATCGTGTCGTTGGCGTCGAGGGCCTCCCTGGGGATGCCAATCGTCACAAGTTCCGAAAGAAGGGCCTCCTTCATCGCCCTGAAATCTATGGCGCTGTTGACCAAGGTGCCATCGAAGTCGAGGACCACCCCCTTCAGACGCTTCGGACTCATGTCACGCCTCATTTCACCCGGATGTCATTCCCACTTCTCCCCTTCGCATCTCAGTCCCGCATGCACACTGTCGAATGACCCTGAACGCCGAGAACACACTAGCTGTCCGACGATCAGAACTCCTCGATGACCGTGAGCGTCTCGGTGTGGACGACCCCGGGGATGGCCCCGACCTTGTACAGCACCACCCTCCCCAGCCCCTCGACATCGTCATTCTCTATCTTCGCGATGAGATCGTAGTCGCCGAACAGGGGATACACCTCCACAACCTCCTTGAACCGTTTCAGCTCCGAGTATATCTGGTGGTCCTTCTGAGGGGCGGTGATTATGAGAACGTAAGCGATCGACATTGCCAATCCCCGACGACGGACAGTATCGCTCTGTCAATACTTATGACTTATGAGCGGCGAACGCAGACTCACTGACCAACGAGTCCTGGCTGAGGCGCATAGCCATCGGCCAACGGAACGAGGGCGTTCCTTATTAGCCCGCCTTCTTCAAAGCCCTGTACCAGGCGCCGGTCTCCTTCATCCCCTCCTCCACGGTCACCCTCGGCACAAATCCCAGATCCATGCGCGCATTCTCAAAGCTGACCTTCGGATGGTCCTCACCGAACAGCCTGACGACGAACTTAGAGAGCTCCGCCTCCTTCTTGTATCTCCCGAGCGCACATTTCAGCTCGCTCGCCCAGGCCGCCGACATCGCGTCCCGGTAGCTGACCTTCTGATATTTCGGCTCCTTTCCCAATTCAGCCGAAACGAGGTCCCATACCTTCTTGAGCGTCACCTCATCCGGCCCGTCGAGATAGTACGCCCTTCCCCCAATTCCTTTGGTCTCGGAGGCAGCTATGAACGCCTTAAGCAGATCCCCTATGTAGATCAAGGGGAATCTTGCATCGCCACCGTCAATGACGAACACGTTCCCCTTGTCGATCATCTCGAACCACAGATAGGACGCGGTGAAGTCCCTGGGGCCATAGATGACGCCGGGCCTGAGGGCGACGCCCTCGATCCCCTTCTCGGCGCATCTAGTGAAGAACACTCCCTCCGCCTCGGTCTTCGACCGGGAGTACTTGTCCTTCATCGACGGAGCGCTCCTCCTCAACGATTCCGGGGACATCGGCCCTTCCGGAGCGTTCACCGCCTGCGAGCTCGCGTAAATGATCCTTCTGGCTCCAGCCTCCGCCGCAGCAAGAACCACCTTCTCCGTCCCGGCCACATTCGTCTCGTACATGTACTTGTACGGAACGACGTACTTGACGGCCCCGGCGCAGTGGAAGACCTGGTCCACTCCCTTCGCCGCAGCCTTCAGTGCGTCCAGGTCCCCGAGATCCGCATACCTCACCTCGATAGGCAGATGCCTGACTGCCGAGAGATCGCTCGTTCTCCTCGCCACTACGACGACTCTGTCCCCTCGCCGGCAGAGCTCCTCCGCCACATGCCCTCCGACGAATCCCGAAGCACCGGTCACCAAGCTGATCATGGCAAACAGCCCAGTAACGCCGATGGGATAGAAATATGATTGCATGGAGGTCTTGGACATACTCCCAAGCCAACCTGTCCTCCCCCGTCTGAACAACGATAGTGACTTCTCGATCGACCTGACGCCCCGAGAATGACGGTATTTAAACTTAACTATAGCATGCTCAAACACCCTTTTTATATCCTGTCGCCGAAGCCGTTAGCACGAAGCTCAGAGGTGTGAGCATGAAGAAAAGGACCACCGCGATAGTCGCAACTCTTGCCTTGTTCATCGTCGCAGGGACATTCGCGCTGACCGCGATCGGCCCCCTGGAGATCCCGCGCAGCGATCCGCACGGGATTCCGGCCGCCGACCCTCTCACGATCCCAAGGAACGACCCGCACAGCATCACGAATGGCTCTGGTTCGGTGTCAGGCGTGTCCCCGGAGCGACCCCCACAGCGTCTCCTTCGTTTTCGACCTAGCGACGCTCGAGATCCCGAGAAGCGATCCCCACTGAACTCTCCATCGGAAACCTCCTTTCCCTTTCCCCTTCTTCTTTTCCTCTCCCGCTCTGCCTTGAATCAAAGCCCGCCCGCGGAATCCGTCTCGACCATCGCCATGTCCTTCGATGCGAGCCTCGTGAGCGCCACCTCGACCTCCCTCTGGAGGTTCTTATGTCCTCCTTCGGACGCGAGGCGGAGCGCCTCCTCGAGGAGCGTTCTAGCCTCGATGCGCTCCCCGTTCTCCACGTAGATCTGGCTGACCTCGAACAGCCAATGGCCGAGCTTGAGCGGGACCTCGAGATCCCTCAGTATGTCTAGGGCACTCGAGAACTGTTCCTTGGCCCACTCCCACTCCCGCCTCGCCTCGTGCAGATAGCCCCTGTAGAGGTGCATCGTCGCGATCATGATCATGTCGTTGAGCTTCCGGAAGATCGATATCGCCCCGTCAAGCATCTCCTCGGTCCTCTCGAGATCGCCCATCTCCAGGTAGGACGCGGC
>DYTM01000087.1:5269-6292 GCA_020725985.1 Methanomassiliicoccus sp. | reverse complement strand
TCGGATTCTACGAAGGAGAACCGGCGGACTACGCCGTCGAACTTGACGGCCCAGCTCCGATCATCAGATCGGCTGACCTCAACGACGATGGACGGTCGGACATCGTCGCCTCCCAAGGAGCCCCGCCGAAGCTGACCGGGCTCTTGAACAGGGGATTCGGCGTCTTCACGGCGAACATGAACTTCACCTCCGGAGGCGAGGCGATGGATCTCATCGCTGAGGACGTGAATGGGGACGGAAGGGCAGACATTGTATGCTCATCGAATGGCACGAGATCCCTGAGCCTCTGGTTCCAGAACAATCTCATTCCGGTTGCACAGGCATCCGCTTCGACCCTCTCCGAGACCGAGGGGATCGACATCACCTTCTACGGAACAGAGAGCAATGACTCGTTCTCGGACAGGGGATCCCTCGAGCACTACTGGACCTATGGGGACGGCGACTTCGACTACGGAATCGAGGTCACGCACAGGTTCCTGGACGATGCCAACTACCAGGTGTCCCTGAGGGTGACGGACAGGGGAGGTCTGGCAGACTACAGCAATCTGACTGTGACCATAGGGGACGCTGCTCCGATAGCCTCATTCACCTTCTCCCCTGACGGACAGGTTGAGGGCGCGAGCGTGACCTTCAATGACACCTCCACTTCCTATCCTGATTCGATTGTCGAATGGAGTTGGGAGTTTGGGGACGGCGAGGTTGCGTCCGCCCGAAACACTACCCATTCCTATCTGAGGGATGGGACATTCACCGCCAACCTCACGGTCTATGACGAGGACGGGTCCTCCGACACGATCAGTCAAACCGTGACCATAACAGACGCCTCGCCCTCGGCCTCCTTCACCGCTTCGACCACCTCCCCAGTCGAGAACGCGACAGTCTCGTTCGATGATACCTCATCCTCCTACCCCGACGATATTGTAGGCTGGAGCTGGGACTTCGACGACGGCTCCTTCAGCGCCCTCCAGAATCCGACTCACGTATTTGCGCAGAATGGGACCTACATAGTCACGCTGACAGTGA
>DYTM01000087.1:0-5259 GCA_020725985.1 Methanomassiliicoccus sp. | reverse complement strand
CGGCCTCGACTCTCATTGCTGTCGGGGATACCGTGCCCACGGCCTCTTTCTCCTACTCCCCTACCTCTCCAAGCGAAGGCGAAGGAGTCCAGTTCACTGATCAGTCGTCGGCCCACGACGGCATTGCCTCGTGGCGTTGGGACTTCGGGGACGGCAACGAGTCGACCGACAGAAATCCAGAGAACTGGTACATCGAGAACGGCACTTATTCTGTCGAACTCACCGTCACAGACGGAGACGGATCGGTCGCAGTCGTCACGCTTCAGATCACAATCAGGGACACTTCTCCGGGCATCACCCTCTTCACCGCCACCGCAGAGAGCGTTCCGATCTATGAGGACGCCGATATCACCTTCACGGTGGTCTATTCCCGGGCGTGGGAAGAGCCAGAGAACTTCACCTATCAGTGGGACTTCTCCTATTCCTACCCGTTCATTGCTGACGAGACGACGATCCTCAACCAGACCACACATCCCTTCGCGCAGGAAGGGACATACATCGTCGCGGTCAGGGTCTGGGACTCCGATTCGTACGCGCAGAGTACCAACACCATCGTGATCGTGAATTCCGCCCCAGTAGCGAAGTTCCTGTATCAGCCGATCCAGGGGGGACAGATCCGATTCGACGCAAGCCTGACGGAAGACACCCCGAGCGACATTCCACTGCTTCAGTATAGATGGAATTTCCACGACGGGACAGACCCGACCAACTGGTCCTCGAACCCGATTCAGTTGCACACCTTCGAATACGACGGCAACTACAGCGTCGTGCTATACGTGAGAGACAACAACAATGACACTGGAACGGTGACCGACTGGGTACTGGTCGACAGGACCAAGCCCGAGGTATCGGGGCTTATTGTTGGAGAGGCGTATGTCGGGATACCAATCATCATCAGGGCGAACATTAGCGACAATCTTGGGATCGAGAGCGTCGTCCTGTACTACCGCATCGGCAACGAGACTTTCTCGTCGGAGATGCTGAGGGTCGGGGAGACCAGCGATCAGTATGAGGGGCAGATCAGGTCGCAGAACTCGACCGTTACGCTGTTCTTCTGGATCAAGGCAGTCGATACCAGCGGCAACAACTACACCTCGAGCGAGTATGAACTCAGAGTCGTCCTGGGACCGCTCGCGACCGAGATTTGGCTCGGCGGCCTCGGCGTCGCCGGAGTCGTCCTCGGGGGGGTGTACGTCTTCGCAAGGCGCCGGTACGCCACCGTGGACGAGGTCTTCGTCATCTACGAGGACGGCTGCCTCATGGCGCACGACACGAGGCGGCTGAAGCCGGGAATGGACGACGAGGTCCTCAGCAGCATGCTCGTGGCGATCCAGAGCTTCGTCAAAGACTCGTTCAAGGACGAGAAGACAACGGCGCTCAAGAGGCTCGACTTCGGGGAGAAGAAGATACTGGTGGAGAAGTGGGACAGGGTGTTTCTTGCCGCAGTGCTGCATGGCAAGCACGCCGGAAAGATCCCGCAGAGAATGCTTCAGGTCCTCGAAGGAATTCAGAGGGACTACGGCTCGGCGATCGCAGATTGGGACGGGGATTTGGAGAAGGTCAGGGGAGTGAAGGACATGACGAAACCCCTCTTCAAGCAGCCCCTTCTTACCGACGGTCTCTCAATCGCGGTGCTGAGGGTGATCCGCCGGCCCGGCCGGTTGAAGGAGGAGGAGGTGGTGATGACGGAATGTCCCGTCTGCGATCAGCCGATTCCGTCGGATGCGAGGGAGTGCCCCTCGTGCGGTGCGGAGCTGAAGAATGCGGACATCGGCGATCTGGAGAAGGTCGCGCAGGACATGCTCCAGGAGAGGAATGAACCCGAGAAGCCGGGGCCCTGAGTGTCCCGGGAAATCCTAAGGTTGATATCGTCCTGGCCGCATCTCCCTGCGATGTCCCCGCTGGAGACATTGGCGATAGTTCTTACGCTGTGCGGAATCCTTTCGTTGTTGGCTTTCAAGTTCCGGCTCCTTACAGCGAGCGGGAGCGTTGCCTCCTTCGGGGTCGGGGTGGTCATAGGATGGTTCGGGTCGATCAGCTGGCTTGTCCTCCTCATCATCTTCGTTCTCCTCGGATTCGCAGTCACGAGAAACAGGATTCAGGTCAAGATAAGAAGGAATCTCCAGGAGGGGCGAAGGGGAGAGAGGACCTATAAGAACGTGCTCGCGAACAGCCTTGTGCCGGCGATCATCGCCGTGATCTCCGCTGCCACGGGATCTCAGTCCGACTTGGCGTTCACGGTCGCCTACCTCTCGGCGATAAGCGTCGCCGCGGCCGACACCACCGCCAGCGAGCTGGGGGTGCTCAGCACCAGGACCTTCCTCATCACTGACTTCAGACCGGTGGAGGCGGGCACCGACGGTGGGGTCTCCGCGGCCGGAACGATGTGGGCGCTCGTCGCGTCCGCGTTCTCCTCGGTTATCGGGTGGCTTGTGATCATGCCGACCGCTCCGATCGACGCCACGATCCTCGTCCCGATAACGATGGGGGTCCTCGGATGCATGGTCGATAGTGTCGTCGGCGCCACCCTCGAGAGAAGGGAGATCGTCACTAAACTGGGCAACAACATCCTCTCGATGGCTGTCGGGGCTGCCTTCGGGTTTCTCGTCCTGCTTCTAATATGATCAGGCTCTGAGGGATCGGTCGTCCCCGGGACGAGGAGCGCCTGTAGAGGACGCGACGAACCAGGGCGACCAAAGGAGTTAAGTTCGCTGTAGCGCTAACATTCAGGCTGAGCAGTCCACTGCAGCGCCGACGAGGGAATCGATGACCATCGAGATCCGCCCGGGGAACCTCTACCTCTTCAAGACCAGGGAATCGGAGAGGATGCTTGGATTCTTTCCCCACTTCGAGAATAGCCAGATTCCAGTCCTCTGCGTGACCAGGTTTCACCCGGACAGGCTCAGGGAGGACTTCGGAGTTCCCCAGGAAAAAGCGCTCTGGCTTTCCAACACGGTCGGGGCGAGGAATGTCAATCCCCAGAACGTCGGCATCCTGACGGACCATCTCATCAGGTTCTACGAATCCGCCGCAGGCTCCGTCGTTCTCTTTGACGGACTCGAGTACCTTCTGGCCCAGAACGATTTCAACAAGGTGCTCCGGTTCGTCAACTACCTCTACGAGGCTGTTGCGGTCAACAAGGGCATTCTCATCCTGACCATCGACCCTAGAGCGTTCAGCACGAAGGAGCTCGCCTTCCTCGAGAGAAACGCTGTCCCAGTCGAGGAAGACGAGGAGGTCGTCCTCGGAGGAGCGAGGGGCTGAGGAACTGGTCGTCCGTCGGAAGAAGACCGCCCGCGATCCGTCAAGGCCGGGAAGGACGATTCGGGCACGCCCCGGCAACAATTATTTATATGAGCGATTTCTTTGGGCGGATTACGCGAATGGTATGACGGCCATAGCGGCGGGGATACACCTGGTCTCACCCGAACCCAGAAGTTAAGCCCGCCCGCGTTCCCTGTTGTACTCTGGTGCGCGAGCCCACGGGAAGCCGGGATCGCTGTCAGCCATTCTCCTTCTCATTTCTTCACTGCTCGATGCACCCGCTTTTGCTCCTCGCCCTCATCTGCTTCTCCGATGCC
Source organism: Methanomassiliicoccus sp. (assembly GCA_020725985.1). Taxonomy (GTDB): domain Archaea; phylum Thermoplasmatota; class Thermoplasmata; order Methanomassiliicoccales; family JACIVX01; genus DYTM01. The sequence continues at coordinate 1,678 of DYTM01000087.1, read as the reverse complement.
AGACAATCGCAGATGCCGCTATCGCCCCTGCGATCAGGAGGATTATCCCAATAATGACCAATGGTCCCGCGGGACCTCCTGGATCGAGGAGGTTCGTGTTCACCTGGATTGCCAGGGTCTCCGCGGCATAGTTCCCTGCGGCGTCCACCGCCCTCAGGACGATCTGGTGTGACCCGTCGGAGAGGGAGAAGATCATGAGCGAGCTGTTCGCGGCCGGGATGGTTACGGACGAGCCTCCATCTATGCTGAACTCGAAGTGGTCTATCCCGCTCGTCGCCTCGATGCACGACCATGAGATGGTCAGATGGTCGACTGTGATCGACACGGCGGAAGCAGGGTCGAGCGACAAGGAGGGGGGCGTGGTGTCGATGTTCATCGCGACAGATCTGAGCGATTCGACGTTGCCTGCGACATCGGAGGAGTAGAACTCGACCGAGTGTTCACCGTCATCTGTCAACTCGATGACACTCTGGTAAGCAATCCAAGACCCGCCGTCGATCCGATAGAATATGCTGCCGACTCCACTCCCTCCCCCCTCGGCCGCATCCAGCTCCATCGACACGGAAGAGACATACCATCCCTCCGCACCCTCCTCCCCCGACAATGTCAGTGCGGTGGACGGGGCGGTCATGTTGACCTTCAGGCTCATGTTCGCGACGGCCTCGGCATTGCCCAGGTTGTCGACGGAATAGAACTCGAGCAGGTGGTCTCCATCTTCGCTTACTACGAAGGACCCAGAGTAGTTCTGCCAGTCTCCACCGTCAATCCTGAAAGTGGTCAAGTTGACCCCGCTGCCCAAAGTATCCGAAGCGAGGAGTTCGATCTCCACCGCCGAGCGCCACCAGCCTCCTTCTCCGACGACGCCGGAGGCCTCCGCGGTCGTGGAGGGCGGGCTCCCATCGATCCTGATCTCGATGGATTCCACTTCCTCCACGTTCCCAGCGATGTCGACGGAATAGAACTCGATTGTGTGCACACCAGTCTCGTTGAGAACTATTCCCTCGTAGACGGTCCACTCCCCACCGTCGAGGCGATATTCTGTCCGGAGGACTCCGCTCCAATCGTCGGTCGATTCCAGAAGGATCTCCGCGCCCGGACCGTACCATCCGGAACTTTCTTCGCCGATCACCCCAGCGGAGGTAGAGGGGGCGGTCCGGTCGATTCCGACTTCGACGGCTTTCGGCGTCTCGGAGTTCCCCGCCTGATCGACCGAGTAGAAGTCGACGAAATGCAGTCCGTCAGCTGTCAGGTCGAACGGGGAGAGATAGGTGTGCCAGAGAGTGTCATCGACTCTATACTTCGTCATCAGCAAACCGCTCGCCCCTGGAGAGGAGGTGAGAGCAACGGTGACGTTCGACACATACCACCCCTCCGATCCGAGAGTGCCAGAGAGGGAGGCCGAGGTGACCGGGGACGAGACGTCGATCATGAAGGGTTCGGAATGCGCCGACTCCACATTGCCGACGTTGTCGACGGAGTAGTAGTCAAGGGTATGCTCCCCGTCTCCGGCAATGGAGAACGGCCCGACATAGGTCTGCCATCCGCTATCATCGACCGCGTACGCGGTGAACTGAACCCCGCTGCCATTGTCGATCGGATCCAGGGTGATAGAGACCGAGGATTTGAACCATCCATTCAGTCCGACTGTGCCCTCGTAGAGGAGGGTGGTGTGGCGGGG
>DYTM01000086.1 GCA_020725985.1 Methanomassiliicoccus sp. | reverse complement strand
GAGTTTCGCAGGAAAAAGGGTCCATTCTGGGCCCTTCCCTCGGTGCTGCTATTGTCGCGTCGGATACTAATTTGTATCGAATCTCGGAACGAACTGAATACATTCATGCAACGTTCTGGTCAAACGACATCCCTGGAAAGGGTCCCGTCATTGAGACTCAGAGTCCAGCGATCCCACTGCAATGCTGCCGAGAAACACTGAAAGAAGGGAAAGGCAAAGGGTCACTTGACCCTTGATTTTGGAATTGGCCCGGCTGCCATCTTCTCGAGTGCCGCGACGATTGACTCGAGCTTCCCTCCCGGAATGCCTACAAGCATCTCCTCCGGGGCGATATCGGTCGCCTTGCGGCACCCGAAGCAGCCGAGGGAAATGTTCACGTTCCCCGTCAGATAGGGGATTATCGTCTCGTCAACGCAGGTCGCCTGGGCGGTTGCCATGTCGACCGTGACTCTCCCCCCCTCTGTGAACGTGGTTGCCGCGGGCAGGATCCAGTAGACCTGTTCCGGAGTCCCGGTCACAATGACAACGTCGGGGGAGAGGCTCGCCCTACTGAGAGCGCTCACAGCAGTCCCGATGACGCTCCCCTGCTCCAGGGTCGGCCGGGCGTCTATCATCTTCTTCGAGGTCTCAGGCTTGTCGTACAGGCCGAGATTGCAGTGGAATTCCCCAGAAGCGACCTTCTCAGGAGTGGGAATCATACCCAACGCGGATGCGCCCGCCGGACATGCGTGCTTGGCGGCGGGGATCCAAAGTGATTCGCCCTTTCGGGCCCTCATGATCGACTGGCAATGCCTGATGTTCGACTTAGACTCACTGTATCCGACTGGCGGGGCCTGGCCCCTCTTGATGAGGGTTACGGCGACCGGTTCATGTTTCAGACCCAGTATGTCCACCATCTTCTTCGAAAGCACAACGTAGTCCTCCATCAGCGACCACCGCCCGACGAATCCACCACATCGATATTTATAGGTGTCGAAGACCAAGAACAGGAAGATGGCTTCCAGAAGGGGCTTCCTCATCGGTGCTCAAAACACTTTTATTCCCCGATCTCCCTCCGCTGAGCCGAGGGAGGAAGCCCTGAGTCCTCCATCTCTCTGGAAGGACGCAGACGGCCTTCGCCCTCAGGAAGTATCCGCATCATGAAGGGAGAGACCACATGGCCAGTGGCGCCTGGTGACTACGAGATCGGGTCGGACGACTCGCCGGTAGCGGTGGCGATCATCGGACGGGGCGCGGCCTCGATCCCAGGGGACCGATTCAGCGTGAAAGGCACTCTGAAGACCGAGAACATCGGAATCGAGAAGGTCGTTGTCAACATCATCAGCAACCTCCGCATCCGCTTCCTCATCGTCTGCGGGAAGGACGAGTTCGGCCATTTCCCGGGAGATGCGCTGATCAGCCTGATCCGGAACGGAGTGGATGAGCGCATGAGGATCATCGGGACGAAAGCCGCGATCCCCTATCTCTGCAATCTCCCGAGGGAGGCAGTCGACCGTTTCCGGGCCCAGGTGGAGGCCATCGACCTCGTCCACCCGAAGGAGGTGGTGGAGATAGTGGGATACGATCAGGAGTACGATTTCGACCAGGATCGCCGCGCGGAACTCCTGCTAAGCATCGCCGAGTGCGAGGGGAGGGACCCAGGTGCCTTCCCCGAGGAGCCTCTTGTTGTGGAGGTGCCAGCCCTGATGACCGAGGGGGGGATTATCAGTAGGAGCTTGAACATCGCCTCCGACAGATTCGCCTCCCACATGCTCCGCATGCCGAGCGAGCGACTAAGTACTTCAGCCTCGCTCGCCGTCGTCTCGGATGAATTCGGCCTCATCCTTGATCCGGTGGATGACGAGATCGTTCATGTTCCCTCAGTGCAGCTGGCAGCGAGGATCAAGTCATACTTGAGCGGGGGTACCTGAATGTTCAGATTTCAGAACGAACAGCATGTCTTCAGCATAGGGGGCGTGTCATTCGGTGGCCAGCCGGGAAAGAGAAGGTCCGTCCTCGTCGGTTCCCTCTTCTACCCCCGTCACAGCGCGGTGATAGACAGGGTGAGAGGGAAGGTCGATGTGGAGAAGGTGACGAGTATTGTCGCCGAAATCGAGTCGGCGGCCGAGGCAACCGGCACCCCTGCCGCCCTGATGCTCTACGCTGAGACCCCCGAATCGATCGCGTCCTATCTTGACAAGGTCTCAGAGATGACCGACCTCCCGCTCTTCATCGACTCCCCGAGCCCGGATGTGAGGCTGAGCGGGGCGAGAAGGGCGGTGGAGAATGGGCTGGGGGAGAGGGCGGTGTACAACTCACTGAGCGCCGGAAGCTCTCCTGATGAGATCAGGCAGCTCGGGGAGATCGGCCTGAAGGCGGCGGTGCTCCTCGCCTTCAACCCGAGGGACCTCGGAGTGAAGGGGAAGATCTATCTCCTTGACGACGGCGGGGGGATGATGGACGAGGGCCTTCTTGCTCTGGCCAGGAAGAACGGCATCGAGAAGCCCCTCATCGACCTCGCAGTCATGTCGATGGACCAGAATGCGGGATCGGCCCTGAGGGCGCTCGTCGTCTCGAAGGCGAAGTGGGGCCTTCCCTCCGGTTGCGCGTTGCACAATGCCGTCGAGTCGTGGTCCCCGCTGCTGAAGAAGGATCCGAGGCTGTTCCGGTACGTAGATGTGTCCTCGATCGTCATTCCCCTCATGGCTGGCGCGGATTTCGTCATGTACGGCCCGGCGGAGTATGCCCGACGCGCGTTCCACGCAGCCGCCTTCGCCGACGAGCTCATAGCCCAGGCCGTTTCGGATCTCTAGGCGAGAAGGGAAGGGTCGGAATCCCCAGACTCCCTGTGTTTGGCGTCAGATGTCGATTTCGCTTCCTACCGAGAGGAGCTCGAAGCCGGTGAATCTATCAGAAAGGAGCTTCATCGCCTCGAAGCCTGTGCAGTGGGTCGGCACCACCCTCTCCACCCCGAGATTCTTCAGATGGTCCATCGTCTTGAGAAGCCGGTCGGTGTCCCCGCCGTACAGGTGGAAGCCCCCGACGAGCATGAAGACCTTGCTCCCGGTGGCCTTCCTCGCCTGCTGCACCACGTTCACCACTCCTCCGTGCCCGCAGCCGGAGATGATGATGAGCCCCTTCTTCGAAGCGAGGTATAGGGCCTGCTCGTCGCTCATGCTGTCCTCGATCATCTTCCCCTCCTCCTCCCGGAGGTAGTTTCCCGCCGGCTCGAAAGGAAACTGGCGTTGAATCTCGCCCGAGGTCCTCACCCCCTCCACGATCTCCACGCTCGACGATGAGAGATTGAGGTTGGCGCCGGGAAGCGCCTCCAGTATCCGCGGGGGGACGGAGATGTCCGTCACCTTGATTCCGGCGACGGCGAATCGCTTCCCCTGGAACGTATTTGGATGGGAGTATATCGGGACCCGGGCCTTGATGAAGGGCAGCAGGCCTCCGACATGATCGTAGTGGCCGTGCGAAATGAAAACGGCATCTATGCTCTGCGGAGGTATCCCCAGAAGGGCGAGGTTGTGCTCCAGCACCTCCTCCGAGGCGCCCGCGTCCACCAGGACCTTCTGTCCCTTGTCGGTCTCGACGAGCAGAGAGAAGCCGTGCTCCGAGAGGAAATGCCGATCCGGGGACTCGAGCCTCTTGACCAGTCCGGCTATGGAATGGGGAGGGGCCGAGACGTTGTCGACGATCGATATCAGGCGCACCTACCCTTCAACTCCTCCCTCTCGACGATCTTGAGATCGCTGAACTTGAAGGTGCTGTCCGGACAAGCCTGCTCGCAGTTCTTGCACGCCGTCCCGAGACAGTACTCCGTCGAAATCGTTACCCTGAACTGCTTCGGCCCCACCTTCTCCAACTTGAGCGCCCCCTCGGGGCACTCCATCTCGCACCTCTTGCAGCCGGTGCAGCCCTCGAAGCTCCCGATAAGGAAGACCCCGACGTGCTCCAGGGTCTTGAGGCCCTTCGAGCCCAGCTCGGGGATGTCGCTCTTCACGATCCTCAGCGTCTCCTTCGGCCGGACGATGTCGGGCATGGGGGTGAGGCCGGCGTATTTGAGCATCTTGTTGTAGTAGTCCATCGGCATGCCCTCGAGCCAGTAGGCGACCTCGTTGATGTAGATGTCCTCGAATATCTTCGAGGTGGCAAACATGATATGCTTCGAGGCGATCGAATCTGCCACCGACTGCATCATGTCCATGACCTCCTCGTCCACGAGCAGATCGTACGCCATCATGAGGGAGGTGTTGCCGACTTGGACCGTCCTTTCGACGATCCTCGGAACGAGCCCGCAGACCTGGGCCTTGATCGGGTCGACATAGGTGCCAGAGGCGCCGGCGAGATACATCGACCTCACATCTTCATCCTTGATCCCCACCTCCTCGATCAGGGTCTTGTGCCCCGCCCTGATCGCTCCCATCGCCTTCCCCGCCTCCCGCAGGTCCCTCTCGTTGAACGAGATGCCGTCCTGGAAATGGAGGACCTTGTCTTTTGTGGCGATTCCAGGAAGCTTGACGAGGCCGGACTCGAGTCCGAGGGCGACCGCCGCCACGACGCCAGTGCCGGTGATCCCCTTGGCCTTGATCGTGTCCAGGCTCTTCGCCTCCCCGGTGGCAGGGTTCATCATCGACCCTTTCCTGGGATTGAGCCGCTCGTCCAGGACGTAGTTGTGCCAGAAGCCGTCTTCCCCGAAGCTCAGGTCGGATATTGCATAGGGGGCGGCGAGCATGCCGAACGAAACGTGCTGTCCCTCCATGGCGGGTCCCGCGGCCGCGCTACCGCTGTACAACTCCCCATTGTGGAAAAGCCCCATCTCCGCATTGGTGCCGTAGTCGGTGACCATGCAGGTCTCGTTCTTCTCCAGGAGCTTGGATTTGATGATCATCGCAAGCGCATCCGCGCCTACCTCGTGCCTGATCGCCGGGGGAATCGCCACCTCGGTCTCGGATCCTACGGAGGAGAGACCGATCGTTCCGGCGGTGGTGGTGTGCCCCCGCCTGTTCGGCCTCTTCACGTTGAGGCGCCTGAGCATCGACTCGCCGGCGTACGCAAGGTCCCGAATCTCGATGCCCTCGAACATGGAGAGTTGAGCCGGGTTCCCGCATATCGCGATCCGGCTGATTTCCCGGCAATCCGCGCCGTGAAGCTCGATGAGCTTGTCCACCGTCTCGAGGATGATCTTGTGCCCCACCTCGGCGCCGTTCTCCAGCCAGAAATGCAGATGGTCCATTATGTTCGCGCCGGGGAGGGGGTGCCGCATCGTGATGGCCGTGGATATGATCTTCCCCTTCTTGGAGAGATCAACAAGATGAGTCCGGTACCCGCTCGTGCCAAGGTCAAGCGCAATGCCAAATGCCATAAGTAGTACCGAGGGTTAATAGGATATCCGTATTTAAATCTGCACATCGAATCGCATGCGCTTCCCGACCGTATTCTCGCTCCTCTGGCAACGTAGCAGCGGACCTCCAGGAGGAAGGGTCTTTGGAAGATTCCGAGACGCATCATGAATCGCAGGAAAAGCAGGGCGAGCAGAATTATTGAATGAGGTTAAATAAAATTTGAGAAGGGGAGGAAAGTATCCTCCCTCTTCGTGTTTTCAACCTTTGATCGCTTTGACGAGCGCTTGGATGTTGTCCTTCGGAACCCTCGCCGCAAGACCGCATCCAGGGGCAACGAGGTTGAACCCGGCCTTCGCCACCCTCTTCGCGTCCGCCGCGACATCGGCGGGCGTTCCCTGCAGCAACGGCTTGACCACGCCGACATTTCCGACGAGCGCGGCCCTGTTGTTGACTATCTCCACAGCCTTCTCGGGGACAACCTTCTCCTCGATACTCAGACCCTGAACGCCGGTGGCGATCATGTGGTCGAGAAGGATGGTCGTATCGCCGCAGATGTGCAACACGTTCTTCGTGGTGTCGATTCCCTCGAACGACTTCTTGATGTAGGGCGCAGCGAACTCGTCGAACATCTCCCCCGACAACATGTCAGTCGAGGCTGACGGATCACTCATGACGATGACGTCCGCTCCCGCGGCCGCGATCGCCTTGAGGTAGTTGTGCTCCACCTCTGCGGCGATCTTCAGGAACTTGTGCACTGCGTCCGGGTCGGTGATGATCCACAGCAGGAGGTTCTCGGTCCCGACCAGGTGGCCGGCGATCGTGAACGGCCCCGTGGTGCCGACAACGGCAGGCAGCTCGTGCCCAGCCTTCTTCTTCAGGATCTTTGTCGCCTCGACGACGGTCTTCGCCCTTCCAAGCTTCGAGAAGTCCTTGGGGACATCGACCTCGCTCGTCGCCTCGAAGGGGAGCTTCTTCCCCATCG
>DYTM01000085.1 GCA_020725985.1 Methanomassiliicoccus sp. | reverse complement strand
CCCCCCGGCTCCTCCTCGGCAAATATCTCGGCCTGGAACTTGAAGAATCTCGCGCGCTTGTCGAGCCAGCAATCGGGGGTCAGGCAGGCCTTCACACAGGTCTGGCTGAGGAACTCCTCCGCGTCCCATCCCCATTCGATCGGCACCTGCGGGAGCAGCAGGCCCCTGTACGGCCCCATCTGGACGATGAGGCCGTCCTCCCCGACGACGACCTTCTCGGGCAGTCTCCTCGGATCTGCTACCTTGATCTCCTCAGGGGGAGTCAGAACGCTCACCTCCACCACGATGCCCTCCGCCTCCTCCGCCGCGAGCGGGGGGAATCTCGGATCGTGGCATGCCGCCTGGGCCGCCATTATTAGGGCGCTCCCCAGGGAGAAAACGGGCTCGGGATAGCCGATGCAACCCCGGAGATCGTGGGAGGGGTAAGTGCAGAGCGTGACGAAGACGCCCCGCTTCTCCTTGAAGTTCTCTGGCAGGTCCACATGCCCGGACTTCTGGAAGCCAGCCTCCGCCTCGACTGTCTTGCGGGCGACGCAGACGGCGAGCTCCCCCTCGGTGTCGTTCATCTCTTCTCTCTCCGTCAATGCCATTTTCTTGATTGCATTTATCTCTTGTGCTGGAAAGGAGGGGGTCATGAAGGACGAGTCGGCCGTCCTCAACTCCAGGCTGCGGCGCTCCCCATGAGATTCAGTCGATCGTCCTTCACAAAAGAATTTCTACCCCTAGCGTCAATCTTAATCTCATGACAGACCGGGCCGATGACATCTACGTCGAGGAGATCATGACGAAGACGCCGGTGATTGGAGACCCTGAGATGACGGTTCGGGAGGCGGCGAAGATCATGAAAGCCGAGAAGGTGGGAAGCCTGATCATCGCCCTGGAGGGTGTCCCGATGGGAATCGTCACCGAGAGGGACCTCGTCAACAAGGTCGTGTCGGAGAATAAAAGCCCGTCGAAGGTGAAGATCAAGGAGGTCATGTCCTCTCCCCTGATCACGGTCGGCCCGAGAGAGAGCGTTGCGGAGGCGGCCAGTAAGATGTCGGCGCTCAAGGTGAGGAGGCTTCCTGTGGTTAAGAGGGGGAAGCTCATCGGGGTGCTGACGGAGAGCGACATCCTGAAACTCTCGCCCTCCCTGATCGAGATTACCAGGGAATGGGCGAAGATAAAGGGGGTCGCCCCGGAAAACCGCGCGGCCGGGATCGCAGCCGGGTACTGCGACGCATGCGGTGCCTACTCTGCGGAACTCAGGTCTCACGAGGGGCAGATGCTCTGCTCCACCTGCTTCGACCAGTGGGCCTAGCTCCATCGAATGTGTTCCTGTTCAGCGCCGAAGCTTCAGGTCACGCGAGCTTGAGCTGCCCCTTCTTTGCCTGGGTCGGCCTGCCTTCCATGTCCCATCCTCGCGCGAGGAAGTAGTCATCCACCATCCTCCTCGCTTCCTCCTCCGTCAGGATCGCCCCCTCCGAAACGCCCGACGAAATCGGCTCGCTGGTGACCCTTTTCGGCAGACGGTAGGTCTCCCTTCCTACGCCGGCCGCCAGATTGAAAAGCTGCTTGAGATTCGTGATCCTTTCCCCGATCTCCAGAAGTGCCTCCTCGGTGTAAGAGTGCCCGACCGCCGCGTCGAGGATCTCGATGCACCCCTCCAGCTTGAAGAAGCCACGGGAGAACTTGCACACGCCGAGGCAGTCGTACACGACCATGAAGTCCTCCATCATCTTCACAGCCAGCCCCTTCCCCTCCGCGGACAGCCTGTCGACCCCGCTGAGCCTCCAGAACTTCCCGGTGAGATCGAGGGCGTAGAAGCCCGATCTGAGATGACAGGCTCCGCGCGTCGAGGTCATGAACCCGAGGCCCAGGCCTTTCAGACCGCGGACGTCGTAGGCGGGCGGTTCCATTCCCTTGACGTGCATGGCGTAGTCCTCGGTCCCCCTCCCCAGTTCCTTCGAGATCCGCATGACCCCTTCATCCTCGGAACCGCATCCGGATTGTCGAATCTGCAGTCGACGCCGATTTCCTCGGCGCTGAGAATCCCTCTCTCCACCAGCTCCATGACGAAGCCGATCACCACCCCGGCCGAGATCGTGTCTATTCCATACAGATCGCACAGCTCGTTCGCCTTCGCTAGGGCCTCGATGTCCGGGTTCCCGCACTGTCCCCCGAGCGAGTAGAGTGTTTCGTACTCGATTCCGTCTAGAACAGTCCCGGCATACGGCCCTTCGCTGACGACGAACAGTTTGCCGCAGGCCTTGGTACAGGCGAGGCACGCCTTGTTCTTGATTCCGTACCTCGGCGCCCAGTAGTACGGATCGATTCTGCCACGCTCCTCGAAGACGCTCTGCTTCCAGTTCCTCGTGGGAAAGACCCCCCGCTCCGAGTTGACCCAGCCCAGGAACTCCCCGCTCCCGTACTTGGTGTCCTCGACGAAGGCGTTGCTCTTCTCCATCACACCCTGCCAGTTGACCGCGAGGAAGATCAGCTTCTGAGCATTGGAGACCATGAGGTCCCCGCTCCCCCGGGCGGCGATCGCCTTCAGGTTCTTCGACCCCATGACCGCTCCCAGCCCGGCCCTCCCGGCCTGCCGGTCCTCGCAGTCGATCCCGGCGTACCGAACGAGGCTCTCCCCGCCCGGTCCAATGGTCGCGGCCACGAAGTCCCCGATGTCATTCCTGACGGCCTCGGCTGCGTCCCTGGTGAACTTGCCCCAGTATGAAGAGGCGTCCCGGATCTCGACCTTGTCGTCGTCGATCATCAGGTAGGATGGAGAGTAAGACTTGCCCTCGATCACCAATGCATCATATCCAGCGGCCTTCAGCTGAGCCCCGATTCCCCCGCCGGTGATCGACTCCGCGATGGTACCGGTGAGAGGGGATTTGGAGACGAAGGCGGTCTTTCCGGCCGTCGGAACAGGAAGGCCGGTAAGAAGGCCCGGAGCCACGACGAGTACGTTCCGCGGGTCGAAGGCGTCGAGCTTCGGGTCCATCCGATCGACGAAGAGCTTGACAGCGAATCCCTCCCCTCCCAAGAAGTCCGCTTTCAGCTCTTTCGGGGTCTTCTCTCTGCCGATTCTTCCCGATGTGAGGTTGACTGTGAGGATGTGACCGCCTCGCGCGTGCATCTACCACCCCTCCAGCATTGAAATGATCCGCTCATAGCCGTTCTCCTTCCCCTCCTCCAGCTTGAGGGCGCCGAACGGGCAGAACTTGACGCACATGGGATCCCCTCCGCAGAGGTCGCACTTCCTGGCGATGCCATCCACGCGGATGATGCCGTACCGGCAGGCCTTCTCGCACTCCCCGCAGCCAGTGCAGGCGTCCTCATCCACCAGCACACCCCCCACCCTCGAAATCGCGTCCTCGGGGCAGGCCTCGGCGCAGCACGACTCGCCGCACGCGACGCACTGCGTGCACACGACAGGAATGTCGTTCTTGATGTCCTTCCTGACGACCCTGAGGCGTGCCTTCCTCAGGTTGACGACGCCTTCGTGGTAGAGGGAGCAGATGAGTTCGCAGAACCGGCAACCTGTGCATTTCTCAGGATATGGCATGAGAGCCGCGGCCAAGGGAGTCACCTTTGTCGCCGGAATGCCTTACCGGCATTAAAAGGCATTGTCGAGCCCGTCACAATCCGCGGGGAGCCATATCGGCCGTCACTGCAGCTTGCCCGAGTCAATTTGAGAACTTCGGATAAGGGTCGACAGATCACTGTACGTCGATCTTCTTAAGAGGCTTCTCCTCTTTCCCTACTTCCTCCACCATCTGGAGGTTGGCGTCGATGATCGCCTTCATCATCAGGAGGAACTCCTTCTTCGCCTCGAGGTAGTGCTTCCTCGCCTCCGCAGGAATCCTCGACTGTGGAATGACCGAGTCGAGGGCGAGCAGGAACTCGGTGCCTGCCTTCATGAGATGGTCCTGGGTCTCCTTCGACATGAGAGCCTCTCGGACCCTCTTCGCCTCCTCCTTAGCCCTCCTCTTCGTCTCCTCCGGACCCGCCATTCTCAGGACCCCCAAACCTTATGAGCAAACGGTCGTCCCTGAACTCCGCCTTCTTCGTCTCCCTGTTCATGAGCGAGTAGGGAAGAGAGACGGAGCGCTTGTACGGGCCGACCTGTACAATCAAGACATCCTCCGACTTATATAACTCTACCTGCTCCTTCCCGGAGAATGGCAGCTTCAGCGACAGGACGTCAGTTCCGTCCTCCTCGTAGATCTCCATGGGCTTCTCCCTTGAGAGGACAACCGTCGGATCCCCGTCCTTGAATATCATGTCGGCAAGGGTTTCGAGGGACCGTTTGCCGACGAGCTCGGTCGGCAGCTGAGAGGCGGTGAGTATCTTCAGGGGACTGAACGCTTCGCTGATCGTGTCCATGTGGCACCTCTGCTCCTCGAGCTTGTCTTTGAAGTAGCCATCTGAGCATTCAGGAAGGACCCTGTTGATGATGAGGCACTCGACCGTTAGATCGTAGAGACAGAGGTAGGTGAACGCCCTCTTCGTCTCGTTGATCACCATCCTCTCCGGGTTCACGACGAGCCTGACCGATGTCACATCGGGATCGGTCAGTATGCTCCGGACCGCCTTCATCCGGTTCCTCAGGTCGTCGATGTCCCTCAGCACCTCCTCGGAGGGAAGCGGGGTCTTCATCACCTTTCCGACAGTCACCCTGGCGATCTTGAGCAGGTTCCTGAAGACCTTATACAACTTGTCGAAGTACCAGTCTGATATCTCGGGGAAGCTGAGGAGTCGCAGGGTCTCGGCGGTGGGGGCCGTGTCGAGGATGACGACCTCGTACTCCCCGGATCTGCTGAATTCCCACACATATAAGAGGGCGGACATGAGCTCCATGCCCGGCCACACCGTCATCTCTTTGGCGGTGACGCCCCCGAGACCGACCGATGCAAGGAAATCGGAGATGTATCTCTGAATCTCCTTCCAGCGATGCTCGAGCTCGTAGAGGACATCGACCTCGATCGCGTCCAGGTTCTTCTCTATCCTTTTGATCCTCCCGGAAAGCTGGACCTCTAGCGAATCAGAAAGGGAGTGGGCGGAATCGGTGCTCATGACGATTGTTCTGTGCCCCATCCGCGCGGACCTGAGGGCCGTGGCTGCCGCGACGGAGGTCTTGCCTACGCCTCCCTTTCCAGTGTAAATGATGACCCTCAACGGCTCACCGACCCTCCTAACCCCTCTTTTCGTACTTGAAGAATTTGACTATCAGAAGAAGATGGAACAGAAGAAGGACCGCAGGTGCCGGGGACGGGGTTCGAACCCGTGACCTTCGGATGTCCCTGGAGAGGATCTTGAAGACCTATACCCTATGAGTCCGACGCTCCACCAGGCTGAGCCACCCCGGCTTTGTACCTACTGGCCCTGATCCTCGGACTCTTCCGCGCCCTGCTCCTCTTCGGCCTGCTCGGCCTCTTCCGCCTCGGCCTCGACCTCGGGGGCCTCTGTTACTTCAGGAGCGCTCTCGGCCTCCGGCGCCTGCTCGGACGGAGTCTCGACTATGGCCTTCTCATCCGGAAGCGGCGTTCCCATCTCGAGCACCTCTGTCTTCCTGATCTCGATCCTCTTGATCGGGACGATGACTTTGCTGGCGCGGGCGAGGTCTTTCGCCAATTCCCCGGATATGATTGTTCTGACGAGATCGGAGATGCTCATCTCGGCGGCGATCTTCTGCACGGTATCTGTCATCAGGGACCTGATTGCGGTCTCCTGGGAGGCCTGAATCCTCTTCTCAGTGACGCTCATCGGCTTGATCCGGACGAGGTAGCTGTCCTTCGTCCTTGCGTCGATGACGTGGTCGGTCTTGGTCCTTCGCCTTCTCGTCAATCTCCGGACGTAGTCGCTTGTCAAATCCTGTCCTACGAAGACTGTGTGAGCGTCGAAGCCGGTGATATCGTGAACGCGGAACTTCAGCTTGATATGCATCTTCGAGAAGTCGCCAGTGAGATCGTGAACCGTGACCTCGGTCATCCTTCCGATGAGGGAGGAAGGGTCGCCAGAGGGCGTCTCCCCGATCTGCATCTCGTTGAACATCTTAGGAGCGTAAATCTTGTACAATTCCTTCGCCTTCCACCGGTCCTTGACCTTCCTGGTGGCAGTCTTCGCCTTCTTTGTTACCATTAAGAGCCTCCGTGATTCAGGCAGATTCCGAAATGAGTCTCCCTATTAATAAGTTTGCCAAGACCTCTGAGACTGGAAAAGGAACCAGGAGGCACGGAGATGGCCCTGTCTCCCAGCCCGGTTTCGGCAATTTGAGTCCGAGCGCTCAACCGACGTTCTCAGGATGGAGATTTGAAGTCACACTGCAGGCATCCTTGAGGACAAGATTGCCACCTGCAATCGACTGACCTATGAGTTTCTACCGACTCGACATGTTAACCTAGCC
>DYTM01000084.1 GCA_020725985.1 Methanomassiliicoccus sp. | reverse complement strand
CTCAAGATCCCTCAACCTGGCCGCGAAGGCCCTCATGACCCACGGAGAGATCCTCCGGGAGAAGAGGAAGGAGGAGGGGAGGCTTCCCAGGTCATACATGTTCTCGCTCGGCTCATTCCTCGCATTCTGGATGAGCTTCGACGAATCCTACTACGTGAAGCTCATAACCGGAGGCGAGAACCCGTCGTTCGAGGGCTACTGCCTCGACCCCTCCATCGCCGCGGCCCCGCTGCTCGACTGCGCCGCCTCGGTCCACATGTCCGGCACCCTCTCCCCCTTGTCCGAGTACAGGGACTCGATGGGGCTTCCGGAGGACTCTCCCCTTCGTTCGTTCCCCTCCCCCTTTCCGAGGGAGAACCGGAAGGTTCTGTTTGTCGAAGAGGTGACGACGAAGTACGAGGACATCGTCCAGGACAAGGAGATGATCGGGAAGCTCGAGGATCATGTCGTCGGGGTCGCGAACGCCGTGAAGAGGAACACCGTTGTCTTCTTCCCCTCGTACGGTCTGCTGGAGCGCTTCCTCGCCGACGGCATCCTTCGAAGAACGAAGAGGAAGGTCCACGTTGAGGAGAGAGGGATGCCCCAGGCAGAACTGATGAACGCGGTGGCGAGGTTCAAGGGCAGCGGGGTCGAGGGGGCGGTCCTCTTCGCGGTCATGGGAGGGAGGATCAGCGAGGGGCTCGACTTCCCGGACAGGGAGCTTGAGGTGGCGATGATCGCGGGCATCCCCTATCCTAAGCCGACTGCGAAGCAGAGGGCGCTTCTCCACTACTACGAGATGAAGTTCGGGAAGGGCTGGGAGTATACGGTCAAGGCTCCAGCGTTCCGCAAGATGCTTCAGGCAATAGGGCGGCTGATAAGGACGGAGAGGGACATCGGGGCCGCTGTCATCTTGGATCGGCGGGCGAAGCAGTTCGCCGATCGGATCGAGATCGTCGAATCGATCGATCCTCCGGCCGACATCATCGCGTTCTTCGAGGAGCGGGAGGCTTCTCAGCGTTCCCACGGCCCTGCGAAAAGTACTTAATCGCACCACTGAATCAACCGCCGATGGACGCGGTCCTTGTCGCGCTGAGCGGCATTTGGCTCATGCTTCCCTCGCTTCTGCCTAACCCCGCCGCGGTCGTTTTTGGCGGGGGAACCCCCGTCGATTTCGGAAAGAGCTGGCGGGGGAAGAGGATGCTCGGCGACGGCAAGACCTGGCTCGGACTGATCGGCGGGGTCGCGGCCGGGGTGTCCCTCGGCATCGTCATGCTCTTCGTCGCCTTCCAATTCGACCCCGAGGACTTCTGGGGTTTCGAATCCTGCGCGAACGGGCTCGGGGTGATCTTCGTCCTTTCGCTGGGCTCCCTCCTCGGGGACATGGCCGGATCTTTCGTGAAGCGGCGGCTCGGGATTCCGAGGGGGGCGAAGGCGCCGGGTCTGGACCAGTACGACTTCCTCGTCGGCTCGATCCTCCTCGTCCTTCTTGTGTATCCAGACTGGTTCATCCGCAGCTTCATCGAGGGGGAGCATATCCTCGCCCTCGTCACGCTCTTCGTCGCGGTCCCTATCCTCCACAAGGTCGTGAACGTCATAGGTTACAAGATGGGGAAGAAGGATGTCCCATGGTGAGCTCATGAACTCCGCGGTGAAGGAATCCCTGAGGCGTTGCGGGGCCCTCCAGTATGGGGATTTCGTCCTCGCGTCGGGGAGGAGAAGCAGATACTACATCGACATCAAGAAGGCGAGCACCGATCCAGAGGTGCTGTCCGGGATCGCGAAGGAGATGTCCTCTCTCCTTTCCACCGAGGGGATCGAGTATGATAGGATCGCCGGCGTGGTCCTGGGCTCGATCCCTTTGGCGGTCGCCCTCTCGCTTGAGACGAGGCGCCCTTTCGTGATGGTGCGGAAGGCGATAAAGGACTACGGAACCGGCAGGGTGGTCGAGGGCGCGCTCGCACCCGGGGACAAGGTCCTTGTCGTCGAGGATGTCGTCACCTCTGCTGGCTCAGCCGCCGAGGCCGTGAAGGCGCTCAGGGCGGGCGGGGCGGTCGTCGAGACAGTCCTCGTTGTGGTGGACCGGCAGGAGGGTGGCACGGAGGCCCTGGAGAATGTCCATGTGAGGTTGATCGCCCTTCTGACGGCGAAGGATCTCTTGGAGGAGTGAGGTGGATCTCGACCTCGGCTGCACCCTTTGTCGACTGTGTGAGTCGAGGGTACAAGTGGTGCCGCCGGACGGAGACCTGGGATCGCCTGTTTGCTTCGTCGGGGAAGCCCCTGGGGAAACGGAGGACACAAGGGGGCGGCCCTTCGTCGGAAGGGCCGGCAGGATTCTCGAGAAGATGCTCGAGGAGGAGGGATTGCCGAGGGGGAGGATCATGATAACGAACACTGTCAAGTGCCGCCCTCCAGGCAACAGGAGGCCGAGGAGGGACGAGATGTCGTCGTGTTTCCGGTACCTCGAGCAGGAACTCGCTGGGAGGAGGCTCGTCGTCGCTCTCGGGAGGACAGCGTGCCAGAACCTCTTAGGAAGAGAGTTGAAGCTGGAGGAGGAGGCGAACAGGCCCTTGGCGACTGAAACCCTCGGATCGAACGTTCTCGTTCTCCCTGCCTACCACCCCGCGGCCTGCCTGTACAGCCTGAAGGCGAGGACGAGTCTCAGGGAGACAATCAATATCGCCAAGGGGCACCTCTGACTCAGCCGCTCCCGAATCGCTTCTTGAAGAGAAATCCGAGGTTCTTGCGTCCGTCCTTCCAGGAGGAGAGCTTCACCTCCCCCACCCTCCTCTTGTAACTGATTCCGATCTCCTTCGCCCCGAGCTTCCGGAACGCCTCGATCTTGATCTCCTCGGAGAACGGCATTCCGTCGCTTCTCAGCTCGAGCTTCTTGAGTGTCTCCTTGCGGAGCACCCACATCCCGCTCTGAGAGTCCTTCAGCTTCGTCCGGAACAGGATGTTCGTCGTAGTTGTCAGCACCCAGTTCCCGAACCGGTGCTTGAGGCTCATCGCCTTCTCCTCCATGTTCCCAAATCGGTTTGCGCTGATGAAGTCGAGGTTCTCGTCGACGAGGACCTTGAGCAGGCGGGGGATGTCCTCCGCGGGATAGGTGCAGTCCGCGTCCAGCGTCACCACGACATCACCGTTCGCTCTGTCGAACCCGGTCTTGTATGCCCTCCCGTAACCCTTACGGGGCTCGTCCACGACGACCGCCCCCTTCTCCCTGGCGATCTCCCTCGTCCGGTCCTTCGAGCTCGTGTCGACGACGAGGATCTCGTACTCGAATCCAGTCCCCTTCAGCGCATCCCGGACTGCGTCGATAACGCTCCCGATCGACCTCTCCTCATTCATCGTGGGGATGACGACCGACAGCCTCAGCTACCGCACCTTCCTGTGACGGTAAAAGATGAGAGGGATAATAGACCTTCCCCAACAGCTGGCTTTCATTGCACGTAGAGTCCCTTCTCCCGGTAGAGCTTGAACCCGACGTATCCCATGATCGCGCAGGCGAGCCGGAGCATCGACCAGGCGTTCACCTTCTGCCGGAACATCCGGAGCGGATCGTATGAGCTCCACAGCCTCCCGTGCTTCAGGGTGAGCTGCTTCCTCCCCGCGCCGTTCCAGAATGCCTGCTTGAAGAACCTGTAGACCGTCGCCTTGGTCCTGTGGTAGACGATCGCGTTCTGGTTGTACTTGATGGTGTGGCCGGCCTCCACCGCCCTGAAGTTGAGATCGATGTCCTCCGCCGTGATGAACCAAGGGTCGAACCCGCCAACCTTCTCGATGACCTCCCTCCTGAAGGCCATGTTGCAGCTCGGGAACGAGACGTCGAATCCCTTGTGGAAGAGCTCAACCCTTTCGAGCTCCTCCCATGCCTTCAGGCCGAGGTTGATGGTCTTGCCGGCGGCGATGTCCGCCCCCTCAGTTATCGTCTTCCTCAGTTCCCTCACCCAGAAGGGGTTGACGATGCAGTCCCCGCCCGTGAAGGCCAGGATCTCCCCCTTCGCTTTCGAGATCCCGTAGTTGGTGCTCTCCCCCCTCGTCCCCCACTTCACGAACATTCGGATGAACGGATGCTCATCGACGTATCTTTGGACAATCTCCCTCGTCCTGTCCCAGCTGTTGGCGTCGACGATGACGATCTCGAGCGGCTGCTCCTGAATGACGAGGGAATCCAGCAGGTCGGCTATGTTCTTCTCCTCGTTCATGATGTTGAGGACGACGCTGACCAGCATTCTGGGCTGGATAAGGGCGGTGGTGCTTATCACGATTTCGCCTTGGCTCGCATTTTCTGCAAGATAGATCGCCGACTGGAAAGCGGAATCCCACGCTCTCCCGCTGCGCTGGAATGAGAACCTGACAATAAACTATTAATTCCCACATAGCGTTCGACTGAGCCTGGATGAAGCTGTTGGCAAAATACTACTCCATTCAGGATTGTAGTATCGGCGATGGCACGATAGTCAGGGATTTTGTGAATCTCTACGGCTGCACAATCGGTCGTGACTGCAAGATTGCGGCCTTCGTGGAAATTCAGAAGGGAGTGAGGATCGGGGACAGATGCAAGGTCGAGGCCTATGCCTTCATTCCCTCGGGAGTTGTCATCGAGGACGAGGTTTTCGTAGGACCGCACGCTGTCTTCACGAACGACTACCGCCCACGAGCGGTCGGGGAATGGGAGATCGTCCCGACAACGGTCAAGAAGGGGGCTTCGATCGGGGCTGGCGCGGTCGTCGTATGCGGCGTGACCATCGGGGAGGGGGCGATGGTCGGCGCGGGCGCTGTCGTCACCAAGGATGTCCCTCCTGGGGCGGTCGCCGTCGGGAATCCAGCGAGGGCGATCAAGGAGAGGGGGGACTAGACGTTGAGGATTCCCCTGAGCAAGCCTCAGGTCACCGACGAGATGATCGAAGCCGTTTCCAACGCGCTCAGGAGTGAAAGACTCGTGCTCGGTGAGAGCGTTTTCAGGTTCGAGGAGGCGTTCGCCCGCTACATCGGCACCGACCATGCCGTGTCCGTTTCCTCGGGAACGGCAGCGTTGGCCCTCTCCCTCATCGCCTTGGGTGTGAAGGGAAAAGGGGTCGTCACCACATCCCTTTCCTTCATCGCAACCGCGAACTCGATCGTTCAGGCTGGGGGGACCCCCCGGTTCTCAGACGTGAGCGAGGCGGATTTCAACCTCGATCCAACTCGTCTCAAGGGCATCGTCACTTCCGGTGATGCAGCCCTTCTCCCTGTCCACCTCTTCGGTCATCCGTGCCGCATGGATGAGCTTGCGGACATCGCCGAGAAGAGGAATTTCAAGGTGGTCGAGGACGCGGCTCAGGCACACGGAGCCACCTTCAAAGGAAAGAAGGTCGGATCCATCGGGGACCTGGGGTGCTTCTCCTTCTACTCGACCAAGAACATGACGGTCGGCGGGGACGGAGGGATGGTGACGACGAATGATGGGCAACTTGCCAAGGAGATCGCGAAGCTCCGGGATTGCGGCCGGGTGTCGAGATACGTCCACGATGTGATCGGCTTCACCGCCCGCCTCAACACGGCGAACGCCGCCTTTGGCCTCGTCCAGCTTCGGCATTTGGACGAGTGGAACGAGAGGAGGAGGGCGATCGCCCTAAGGTACTCGAAGCATCTCGGCCACGAGGAGAAGATACTCCTTCCTCCGATGGGCGGATCGGGCGTCGTCCCGGTCTTTCACCTCTTCGCGGTCAGATGCGAGCGGAGGGACGAGCTCGCGCGGCACCTGGCCGAGAAGGGAATCGAGTCCGGGGTGCATTACCCGCTGCCGATACACCTTCAGCCGGTGTACAGGGAGATGTACGGTTTCGAGCACGGGGCATTCCCGGTGAGCGAGAAGCTTTCCGAGACCCTTCTCTCCCTTCCCATGTACCCCTCCCTCTCGGACGACGACGTCAAATATATCTGCGAACAGGTGCTCAGCTTCTTCGGAGGATCGAGGGGATGAGGCGCATCGAGATCGGCGTCATGGGCGTGGGGTATTGGGGGCGGAAGATCGTCGACGAGTACGGCGCCATTCAAGGAGTGAAGGTCAGGGGTGCGTCGGACCTGTTCGACAAGAACCTCGATTACTGCCGTGAACGACACAAGGTCGAGATCCTTACGAGCGACTACCGCCACCTGCTTAAGGAGAACTCGATCGCCGCCGTCAACGTCTGCCTCCCGAACGCCCTCCATTACATGGCGTGCAAGGAATCCCTGGAAGCCGGGAAGCATGTCCTCGTGGAGAAGCCGATGACCCTCTCCTCCTCCGAAGGCATGGAGCTGGTCAAGCTGGCCGAGGAGAGGAACCTCACCTTGTATGTCGGCCACATCTACCGATTCAACAACGCCCTTCTGGAGGTGAGGAGGCTCATAGGCGAGAATTTCTTCGGCCGGGTCTTCTTCCTCAACATGACCTGGGTCAACCTCGAGCCGCCTTACCAGG
>DYTM01000083.1:5820-6526 GCA_020725985.1 Methanomassiliicoccus sp. | reverse complement strand
CATCTTCTTCATACTCATTCCCGCGATCATCCCGACGATCATCGCCTCCTATAGCTTCGTCGGGGAGAAGGTCAACAAGAGCCTCGAGCCCTTACTCGCGACCCCGACCACCGACCTTGAGCTCCTCGTCGGCAAGTCCCTCTCCATCTTCCTTCCGACGATGGGAGTCACCTGGTTGAGCCTCATCCCCTTCGTCCTCATCGTCGACCTCATCGTGGAGCCGTTCCTCGGCTTCTACCCCCTTCCGAACGCCGTGTGGGTCATAGGGGTCTTCGTGCTCGCACCGCTCTTCTGCCTCCTGAGCATCTCCGCGAATGTCCTCGTTTAATCGAGGGTTAACGACGTTCGGGCGTCCCAGCAGATCGGAAGCCTCATCGTCCTGCCGCTCATCATCTTCCTCATCGTAACGATAGCCGGGGTCTTCACCCTCGACGTGGCGTTCATGCTCCTCTTCTGCCTCCTGATCGCCGGCGTGGATGCGGCGGTAGTCTACCTGAGCCTCAAGGTGTTCCAGCGGGAAGAGATACTGGTCAGATGGAAATGAACCGGCCCTTTGAGCCTTCTTGAAACTGAATAGGAAAGAAAGAAAAGGATGAAGGGGAAGCTGCCGGTCGGACTACTCGACCTTCCATCTCGACACGAGCACGCCGGCGACGAAGAAGATGAGAGCGAGGATCGCCACGATGATGAGGCTCCCTATCGCCCC
>DYTM01000083.1:0-5810 GCA_020725985.1 Methanomassiliicoccus sp. | reverse complement strand
GGTGTTCCCGTAGACCATCGAGTCCCTCAGACCGTTGTTCACGTAGGTGAGGGGCAGTACCGTAGCAACTCCCTGCAGCCAGTCCGGCATCATCTCGAGCGGGAAGAATGTTCCAGAGAGGAACATCATCGGGAAGGTGATCGCATTCGCCGCGGTTCCGGCAGTCTCTGGCTCCTTGATGAACCTTGCGAGGATCATGCCCATCGACGAGAAGAGCGCGCTTGCGAGTACGACCATCACAATCGAGATCGGGTCGAGGATGAGCGTGACCCCGTATGCAAGAACGCCTACCACCACGATCGCGGCGATCGATATGAACACGACGATCAGCTGCCAGATTATCTGGGTGGCGAGCCACTCCATCCTGGTGAGCGGGGTGGTCATGAGCTTCTTGAATATGCCATTCTCCCTGTAGCGGGCCTGGATGTCAACGGTCCAGAAGATCGTCGTGGTCATCGTTGTCAGGGCGACAATTCCGGGAAGGAAGAAGTCGATGAACTTGAACTCCTCCGCCGCGATGTCCCCCTGCCGCATCGTGATCACCTCTCCCCCGTGGGCGATCGCCAGGTTGAGGTGGTTGTTGATCGACATGACGATACTCATGATCACGTTCGCGGAGGAGCTCGTCGGGTCCACCCTGAGCTCGAGCTGCGTTGTGTTGTTTGCTGCCCCGGGCAGGAAGGCCGCCTGGAAGTTCTCCGGAATGATGAGGACGGCGGTCGGACTGTTCTCCTTGATGTATGCGTCGATGTCAGCATTCCTGTCTATGTCCACGATGCTGATCGATCCCGTCCGGTTGAGGGCATCGAGGAAGGATTGGGAGGCGAAGCTGTCCGACTGATCCTGGACATGAAGGGTGTAGCTCCCCCCGCCCGTTCCGCTGAAGATCGCTCCGAAGATAAGAATGAGGAGCACAGGGAATGCGATCGTCCAGAAGACCGAGGACTTGCTGCGGTAGAACTGCTTGATCGAGCTGATCAGCGTGACGGCGATCCTATTTGCCATTGGCAAGGTCACCCCCTTCGGTGAGCTTCTTCCCTGTCAGCTTGAGGAAGACGTCCTCGAGCGTCGGCCTCGTTACCTGTATCTGCTCGTAGTTGCCGCCGCTCCGGTCGAGGGCGTAGATGACCTCAGGAAGGCTGTTCTTGCTCTCGAGCTTGATGATGCAGTTTCCGTTCTTCGTCTCCATTCCGGGCCACTGCTCTCTGAGGATCTTCATGCAGGTGACATCGGCGCCGGCGATGATGCACAGGCTCCCTGTCCCATGCCTGTCCACGATCTCCTTTGGGGACCCGAAAGCGATGAACTGCCCGTGGTCGATGATCGCCACCCTATCCGAGAGAACCTCGGCCTCCTCCATGTAGTGAGTCGTCAGTATGACAGTCTTCCCCTGCTCCTTGAGCCCCTGAACCACTCCCCAGACCTCTCTCCGGGCCTTGGGGTCGAGGCCGGTCGTCGGCTCGTCGAGGAAGACTATCTCCGGATCGTTGACCATCGCGATGGCAACGCCAACCCTCTGCTTCAGACCCCCCGAGAGGTTCTTGAAGTACTCGTCCGTCTTCTCCTCCAGATCGACCGCCTTTATTAGATCCATCGCGTCGAGGCTCCGGTTGTACATCCCTCCGAAGAACTCGATGTTCTCCTTGACAGTGAGGAGGTCGAATGCGTTGAAGTCCTGGGGAAGGACCCCGATCCTGCTCTTGATCTCCCGCACCTTCGAGGACAGATCGAGACCGAGGACCTTGACGTGCCCCGAGGTCATCGTCCTCAGGCACTCGATTATCTCCACCGTCGTGGTCTTGCCAGCTCCGTTCGGGCCGAGGAGCGAGAACACCTCGCCCTTCATGACCTCGAAGCTGATCCCGTCCACGGCTTTGAGCTCGCCGTACTCCTTGACGAGATTGCGGACCTCTATCACCGCTTCAGACATCTCTCCACGTCCTTGAGATCGGGTTTGAGGACTACCAACGAAAGGGAGTATATTAACTTTCCTCGGCGGAACCAGGTTGAGGAATTCGAGGGATTTCGGGAATAGAGCGGAGTCGAAGTGCTTTCCTGAGCATATCCAGTCTCCTGTTTTTCCGGGGATTTCTCCCTGCGTTTCCGGCAACCTTTTTAGGAAGAAGAGGTTCTATTCTTACACAGGGGGTGAAAGTACGGCCAAAATTCTAAGAGTAGACATGAACAAGCTCAAGGCCACCTGCGAGGACGTGCCTGATAAGTGGAAGAATCTGGGAGGAAGGGCACTCACCTCATCGATCGTGGCCGAGGAGGTTCCGGCGGATTGCCACCCGCTGGGCCCGAACAACAAGCTAGTGTTCGCTCCAGGCATAGTGACAGGAACGAGCGCCCCGTCGTCAGGCCGGATATCGGTCGGAGGGAAGTCCCCTCTCACAGGAGGAATCAAGGAGGCCAACGCCGGATCGAGCTTCGCCCAGAAGCTTGCGAAACTCGGCATCAAGGCGATCATCGTACAGGGACAAGCGAAGGACAAGTGCTATCTGTTGAACATCGCGAAGGGCAAGAGGGAGTTCCTCGATGCCTCTCCCTGGATGGGAAGAGGCTTGTACGAGGCCTACGCCCAGTTGATGGAGAAGTTCGGCAAGGACGCTGCTATATGCTCCACCGGCATCGCCGGCGAGATTTCAGGGGCGGCGGCGGGGGTTGCCTTCAACGACATCGAGGGCATGCCGAGCCGATACGCCGGCAGGGGAGGGCTCGGGGCTGTGATGGCGACGAGGGGGCTGAAGTTCATCGTCGTGGACGATGAGGGCGGCCCGGGAGTGGAGATTGCGGACAAGGAGATATTCAAGGCGGGGACAAAGAAGCTCGTCGCCGCGCTCCACGAGCACGCAATCACAAAGCCCGGAGGAACGCTGAGCAGCTATGGCACCGACGCGTTGATCAACGTGATCAACGAGGCGGGCGCGCTGCCCCACAGGAACTTCTCCTCAGGCTACGACGAGCTTGCGCCGCTTGTGTCCGGAGAGAAGAAGGCTGAGACGATCAAGAAGAGAGGAGGGGAAAGACCCCACGTCTGCAGCCCCGGCTGCATCATCCAGTGCTCAGAGGTCTGGGTAAAGGAAGGAGGAAAGGACCCGGTGGGGGTGCTGGAGTATGAGTCGGTCTGGGCGCTCGGCCCGAACTGCGGCATCTACAACCTGGACGACGTCGGGGAGCTGAACCGCGCCTGCAACGACCTCGGAGTCGACACGATCGAGATGGGGGACACCATCGCGGTCGCGATGGAGGGCGGAGTGGCGAAGTTCGGGGACGGCAAGAGGGCGATTGAGCTGATGGACGAGATCCGGAGGAAGACCCCGCTGGGAAGGATCCTGGCGAACGGGACGGAGTTCACCGGGAAGGCGTTCGGAGTGACGAGGGTTCCAACGGTGAAGGGGCAAGGATTGCCCGCGTACGACCCGAGGCCGATCAAAGGCATTGGGGTCACCTACGCGACCACGCCGATGGGCGCGGACCACACCGCGGGATACGCGATCGCTCCGGAGATCCTGGGAGTGGGAGGCAAGGCCGACCCGCTCGACACGAAGAAGGCGGACCTGTCCCGCGGGCTGCAGCAGGCGACTGCGTTCATTGACACGAGCGGCTACTGCCTGTTCACGGCCTTCGCGATCATGGACATCCCGTCGGGCATGGAGGGAATGGTGGAGTCGTGCAACGGCGTTCTCGGAACGAACTGGAGCGTGCAGGACGCCGTGAACCTCGGTGCGAAGGTCCTGGCGACCGAGAGGAAGTTCAACAAGGCCGCGGGATTCACCAAGGCCCACGATCGCCTGGCGGAGTTCTTCAAGCACGAGCCTCTTCCGCCGAAGAACGTCGTCTACGATGTCCCGGACGCGGAGCTCGACAAGGTCTATCCCGACTGAACGGAGGGTGCTTCCGAAACCCTTTTCCTTTCTATTTCTCTTCCTTCCTTTTGAATTGAGATGCCCGTTCGAGTGAAAATGTTCGCAACCCTTCAGGAGATCGCGAGGACGAGCGAGGTCCGGCTCGAGGCGGAATCGGTCGTCGAGGCGCTGGAGCAGCTGGTGACGATGCACGCGAAGCTTCTGCCTGAGATCTTTGAGGACTTCGAGCAGAGGAAGCTGAAGCAGAGGGTGAAGGTCATGGTCAACGGCACGGATATGGACTACCTCGACGGGATTCGGACGAAGCTGAAGGACGGGGACAGGGTGGCGGTCTTTCCCGTCGTCGCTGGCGGATGAGGAGGTGGGATGGATGGTCGTCAAAGTCAAGCTCTTCGGGAACCTGAGGGACAGAACGGCGGAAAGGGACGTGACTGGCTTGGTCGGGATCGCGACCATCGAAGGCGGAAGGGCAGAGAAGGTGGCGGAGGTGATGAGCCTCCTCCGCATCGCGAAGGAGGATATCGGGCATCTTTTCCTCAATTTCAGCTACTCAACCCCCGACGCCCGGCTTTCCGACGGGGATACCGTCTCCCTCTTTCCGAAGAACATGGAGATCAAGTGGCTTCAATAGGATGTCCCCCGATCATCCGGGAGCGTTGAGCGAAAGGAATGACTCCCCGAAATGTCATCAACACCTGCAGAATGCAACGGAGATGACGGAATGGCTGTCAAGGTCAAGCTGTACGGCAATCTGAGGAGTAAGGCCACGGGTACGGACATGACCGGAGAGGTCGGCATCGTGGAGATGGACGGAGGCAAGGTGAGGACCATCGCCGATATTGTCGGCGTCTTGGGCCTCAAGGAGGAGGATGTGAGCCATCTGTTCCTGAACAACGACTACTCCGCCCTTGCGAGGTCCGTCAAGGACGGGGACGTGGTGGCGATTTTCCCGAAGAACATGGTTCTCTTGTACAAATGGTACTTCCACAAGAAGGAGTGATCCTCGTCCGCTTCCATGCTGGCATTCATTCGAATCGGGCGACTGAAACCTTTTATTCCTGCCTCCCGCATTCCCTTCTGCAAACGAGACCAATCGAGGTAGGGAGGATGGCTGATGACGCGGGACAAACTCACTCCGAGCGAGCTTGAGAGGTATTCCAGGCAGATCATGATCGAGGGGATCGGGGAGGAGGGCCAGAGGAAGCTCGCCTCCGCCACCGTGGGAGTGATGGGCCAGGGAGGCCTCGGCTCCCCCGCCACAGTCTACCTTGCCGCCGCCGGCGTTGGAAAGCTCATTCTCGTCGACTACCAGAGCCCGGATCTGTCGAACCTCAACAGGCAGATCATGCACTGGGAGAACGATGTCCGATCGGGCAGATCGAAGGTCGACTCCTCCGCCTGGAAGGCGAGGGAGATGAACTCGGAGATAGAGATTCTCCCGAGAAATGTGAAGGTGACCGAGGAAAACATAGGCGAGGTCTTCGGAGAGGCGGACGTCATACTGGACTGTCTGGACGACTTCTCCCCCAGGTACATGCTCAACGAGTTCTGCGTGAGGGAGAAGAAACCGTTCGTCCATGCCGCGGTGGAGGGATTCCACGGTCAGATGATGACGGTTGTCCCGGGTCAGACCCCCTGCCTGCGCTGCCTATTCCCCGAGCCCCCGCCGAAGAAGCCGAAGTTCCCCATCATTGGGGTGACGGCAGGAGTTTTCGGCGTCCTGGAGGCGGCGGAGGCGGTCAAGCTGATAACCGGGGTCGGGAAGACGCTCTCGTCGAAACTCCTGATCGGCGACCTTCTCTACCAGCATTGGGATGCGATCGAGATCTGCCGGGCGGACGCTTGCACGGTGTGCAAGCACCTTTGACAGCACCGCGCGTTGATCTGATCAAGAATCAACTGATCTCGGCCCGTTCACGTTCCCCTGGCACCCTCAGCTCT
>DYTM01000082.1 GCA_020725985.1 Methanomassiliicoccus sp. | reverse complement strand
CACGCCCACACCTTCCTGAGCGACGGCGAACTCCTTCCGATCGAGCTCGCCAGGAGGGCGTTTGCCAAGGGCCATTCGGCAATCGCTTTCACCGATCACGTTTCACTCTCGACGATGGAGAGGGTTGTGAGGGAGGCGGGGAGGGACTGCGAGCTCGCCGCGGAGTGGGGCATAGATGCCATCCTCGGCGTCGAGATCACTCACGTCCCGGCAGGGAAGATCGATCTGGTGGTCTCGGAAGCGAGACGGCT
Source organism: Methanomassiliicoccus sp. (assembly GCA_020725985.1). Classification (GTDB taxonomy): domain Archaea; phylum Thermoplasmatota; class Thermoplasmata; order Methanomassiliicoccales; family JACIVX01; genus DYTM01. Next base: position 6,279 of record DYTM01000082.1, on the reverse strand, counting down.
CGGAGCCGAGCTCGTCGTCGTTCACGGCGAGACCACGAGCGAGCCGGTCGAGCCAGGGACCAACAGGGCAGCGGTGGGCAATCCCGAGGTCGATATCCTTGCCCATCCCGGATTCATCACGCTCGACGAGGCGCAGCTGGCAAAGGACAACGGCATCATACTGGAGATCACCTCGAGGGCAGCGCACTCCGCTACCAATGGACACGTGGCGATGATAGCGAGGAAGGTCGGGGCGAAGGTGGTCGTCAACACCGACACCCACTACGCGGAGGACCTCATCCGGGAGGATGAGGCGATCATGTGGGCGCTTGCAGCCGGTCTGACGAAGAAGGAGGCGGAGAGCGCCGTCCGGAAGGTCCCGGCGGCGGTCATCAGGAGGATCAAGGGAAGATGAAGGTCCTCAAGTTCGGCGGAAGCTCGCTCAAGGACAGCGCATCGATGCTCGACGTCGGAGGGATAATCGCCGCCGACCCTGAGCCGAAGGTCATCGTCGTAAGCGCCGTGCAGGGCGTGACCGACGCGATCGTTTCTTTCGTTTCCAAGCCCCGGCAGGACGAGGAGGTCCAGGAGTTCGTGAACAAGCTCAAGGACACGCACCTGGCGATCCTCGGAGGTGTTGCTAAGGGAATGGAGATCAAGCAGCAGGCGATCGCCCAGCTCATGGAGAAGCTGGCGAAGCTCGAGAAGGTTCTCTATGGCATCTGCTACCTTGAGGAGCTCACTCCACGATCGATGGACCTCGTACAGAGCTTCGGGGAGAGGATGTCGGTCATCCTTATCGCGGCGATGCTCCAGGACATGGGCCTCAACGCCGTCCAGCTGGATGCGGACGAGATCGGCATGATCGCGGTCGGCCAGTACGGCGGAGCGGTGGCGGATCTCAAGGAGACGAGGAAGAACATCGCGCCCAAGCTGAGCGGGATGCTCGCCCGGCAGGAGGTCCCGGTCGTCACTGGCTTCTTCGGCCGAACGAGGGAGGGACATGTTGCAGTGTTCGGCAGGAACGGGAGCGACTACAGCGCGAGTGTCGTGGCGAACGCCGTCGGGGCGCAGGTTCTGGAGATCTGGAAGGACGTGGACGGCTTCATGAGCGTCGATCCGAAGTTCGTTTCGGACGCCGTGACCATCGAGAACCTTTCGTACGACGAGGCTGCGGAACTCTCCTACTTCGGGGCGAAGGTCCTCCACCCGAGGACTGTCGAGCCAGCGAAAGAGAGGAACATCACCATCAAGGTCAAGAACGTCTTCAAGCCGGAGAAGGAGGGGACGACGATTAAGCCGGGCGGGGTCGAGATGGCGGGGACCATCAAGAGCATCTCGTACATGAAGGACATGGCGATCGTCAAGGTGTACGGGGCCGGCGCAGCCTACAAGTCCGGGATCATGGCCGGCATCTCTCAGAGGCTGAGCGATGCGGGGGTGAATATCTACTCCGCCGCCACCTCTCAGACCTGCGTCGCCATGCTCATCGACAGGAAATCCCTCTCGGCCGCTGAGAAGGCACTCGAGGACCTCAAGGCCGGGATCATGGACAGAATCGAGGCGACAGACGACATCGCCCTCCTCTGCGTCGTGGGGGAAGGTCTGGGGTACAGGAAAGGGATTGCGGCGAGGGTGTTCACCGCCGTCTCGAAGGAGGGAGTGAGCGTAGGTATGATATCCGCGGGCGCCTCTATGGTCGCCTATCATTTCACCGTCGACGCGAAGGATCTTCAGAAGACGATAAGGGCGATACACAAGGAGTTCTTCGGGGGCAGGCATGAACAGTAGGGTCGTGAAGAAGAGGGTGGCTTTCCAGGGAATCCACGGCGCTTACAGCGAGGACGCTGTGCACAAGTTCTTCGGAGAGGGAATGAAGACTTATCCCTGCAACGAGTTCGACGAGGTCTTCGCCGCGGTGGACAAGGGAGAGGCGAGCCACGCGGTCGTCCCGGTGGAGAACTCCCTCGAGGGCACGGTGGCCAAGGTCAACGACCTCCTCCTCGAGAACGATCTCACGGTGGTGGGGGAGGTGATCATCCTCGTCCGGCACTGCCTGATTGGGCATCCGGACGCGGAGATTGGAGACATCAAGAGGGTCTATAGCCATCCGCAAGCCCTCGGCCAGTGCAGGTCCTTCCTGTCCAGGTATCCGCAGTGGGAGAAGGTCCCGACCTACGACACCGCCGGGAGCGTGGAACTCATCAGGCAGAGGGGACTGAAGGAGGAGGGGGCGATCGCGAGCGAGAGGGCGGCGAGGGAGTATGGAATGAAAGTGCTCAAGGAAGGGATACAGAACTCCCACATGAACTTCACCCGCTTCTTCGTGATCGAGAAGACCGCGGCCCTGAGCCCCCATGGGGACAAGACCTCCCTTGTCTTCGCGACGAAGAACGTAGCTGGAGCGCTGCACGACTGCCTCGGGGCGTTCGCGGAGCACGGGGTCAACATGTCCAAGCTCGAGTCCAGGCCGAGGAGGGACCGGGCCTGGGAGTACGTCTTCTATGTTGACATCGACGGCCACTTCGACGAGCCGGAGGTGAAGGCCGCCCTGACCGAGCTGATGAGGAGGGCGGCGTTCGTGAAAGTGCTGGGTTCTTACAGAAGAGCAGAGATCCCGCCGGAGTGATCACGCGGACAGCGAGTCGAGCACCTTCGATATGTTCTCGAGCCCTTTTCTGAACTCGTCGGTCGCGCAGCTGAACGTGACTCGGATGTGATTGTCGATCCCGAAGTAGCGCCCCGGACAGACCGAGGTGGAGAAGTGGTCCATCAGGATTTCGCTCAATCGGAGATCGTCGACGCCCTCCGGGAGGGAGAGGAGTACCATCAGTCCTCCGTCCGGAAGCTTGCACCTTACCCTAGTCTCGACCTCGAGCCATTCCTCGACAATCCTCAGGTTTCCCCGCGCCAGATCGAGCACCCTGCCCCTGAACCACTCGGTCCGCTTCAGCGCCTCGATCGCCAACGCGATCGATCTGACGGGAAGGCGGTACATGCTGTACAGCCTGAGGAGCTCGATCCTCGAACAGAGTTCCTCGGGACCGATCACCCATCCGATCCGAAGATCCCCGAGCCCGTAGAGCTTCGTGACGCCGGAGGTGGATATCCCGTTGTCTCGGAGAAGCGCGACAGGCTTCGGCGGGGAGGAATAGTGCATCTCTCTGTATATCTCGTCGCATAGGACCATGGCTTCCTTGTCCGAGGCGATGTCCATCACTTCCTTCAGCTGGGAATCCGAGAGGGAGGAGGCGCTCGGATTGTGAAGATTCGTCAGGACGAGCAGATTCGCCCCCTTTCTCAGCACCGCCTCCAATTCTCGGTTGTCCGGGACGAAGTCACGCGTCGCGACCCTGCCAAATGCCTCGATCCTACACATCCCTTCCGAGACCGTGCGGATCGGCATATATGTGGGATTCTCCACCGCCACCATGTCATCAGGAGAGAGAAGAGCCTGGAAGGCAAGGAAGTTGGCATTCTGCGCGCCGGATGAGAGGGCGACCCTCTCCCTCCCGACGCCCTCGCTCCTGGCTATGGTCTCGATCAGTCTTCCCTCCAGCTCTGCCTCGTCGACCGTTCCGATGTCAATATCGGCTGGGAAACCCTCCTTATAGGGAGGAGGGGCGCCGCTGTGGTCCATGACGATTTTCGCGCCCCTGCATCTCAAAAGCCAGTCTTCGAGGAGGAACGGAGGGAGGTCCAACCTACCTCCTCCGAATCACCTTGCTCGGCAACCTGTATTCTCCGCCCCAATACAGGAGCCCCTTGTCTCTCGTGTAGTTCTTCGAAGCCTCGGCGTAGACGATGTCCCCGAAGAACCAGGTGCGATCCCCAATATCGAGGGAACCGGTCTTGTTGCACTCGATGGTCACGATACACTCCCCTACGACAGGGGATGCAATCTTCTTTCCCTTGACAGCCGTCAGGCCGGCCTCCTTGAACTTGTCCACGTCTTTCCCTGACTTCGATCCGCAGAGGTTCACCTGATCGAGCAGCTCCTTGCCCGGGATGTTCACAGAGAAGTCAGGGTACTTCTGAAGCAGCTTGTGGCTGTGCCTCGAGGGCGCCACCCCGATCCCCACAATCGCGGGCTTCAACGACATCGCGTGAACGATACCGACTGTGATGATGTTCCTCTCCGTGTCCCCCATAGCAACCAGTACCACCGGAAATGCGGGAAAAGCCTTCGCCGCGTCTCCGGGACTCAACTCCACCTTCTGCTCCATGATACATACCCCCGTGAACTATGCCCCCTTGGGTTGAAAAAGGCTTGCATCTCGAGGATTCGGCCTTCGAGCAATTCTTTATTCCGGGAAGCGGATACCAGTCGGGATAGGATGAAAGCGCGGATCGCCATCATCGGCGGAACGGGAATCTGCGACGAGGACATCTTCAAGGTCAAGCAGTGCGTGAAGATGAGCACCCCCTACGGGCCTCCCTCCGATGAGATCCAGATAGGGGACATGAAGGGTGCGAAGGTCGCATTCCTCCCAAGGCACGGGAAGGGTCATGTATACCCACCGCACAAGGTGAACTACCGGGCGAACATCTGGGCTCTGAGGGAGCTGGGCGTCGAAAGGATCATTTCTCCCTGCGCCGTCGGCTCCCTGCAGGACGAGTACAAGCCGGGGGAGATTGTTGTCGTGGATCAGTTCATCGACTTCACGAAGGGGAGGAGCTACACGTTCTACGACGGACCGAACTCGATACACATCGGAACCGCGGACCCTTTCTGCCCGGAGCTGAGGAAGGTGTTCATCAAGGAAGCGATGCGGCTCAATGTCCCGATCAGGTCCTCCGGAACCTACGTCTGCATCGAGGGCCCGCGATTCTCAACGAGGGCCGAGAGCAAGATGTTCAGGAACTTCGCGGACATCATCGGAATGACACTCGTGCCGGAGTGCCAGCTGGCGAGGGAGCTGGAGATGTGCTATGTCAGCCTCGCAATGATCACCGACTACGACGTCTGGGCGGAGAAGCCGGTCGACGTGGCGACGGTTCTGAAAACAATGGAGGAGAACGTCGACAAGATCCGGAAGCTGATGACGAACGGCATTCCCAGGATCCCGGACAAGAGGAAGATGTGCGAGTGCGGCAAGACGCTCGAATCCGCCGGGGCCTAGATCCGACGGCAACGGCCTCCGCCAAATGGGTCCTGGAAGGGATCAGGGCGCTCTGAGGCTTTCTCCCAAAGCCCAGAACTCCCCGTCCCGGTACATGAGGGCCTTGGCCTGATCGTAGTCGATGGCTACGTCCCCGTGCACAACCTGTCCGAGGAACCAGATGTGGTCCCCCTTCTCGAACGACTCGAGCTTCTTGCACTCGACGTTCAAGATGCATTCCCCCACCTTCATAGACCATATTCTCTTCCCTTTGACGGGGGTGAGGCCGCATTCCTTGAACTTGTCCACATTCCTGCCGGACTTCGAGCCGCAGAGGAGGACTTTTTTCAGCAGCTCCTTGCCCGGGATGTTGACGGAGAAATCCTGGCATTCCTCGAGCAGCTTGTAGCTGTGCCTCGACGCCGTCACCCCTATTCCGACGATCGGCGGGCGGAAGGAGAAGATGTTGAACATCCCGACGGCAATGATGTCCTTCTCCTCCTCTCCCACCGCGACCAGCACAACCGGCGACGGAGGAATGGAGCTGACCGTCTCGATCGCCCCCCTGTCGACCTTCTCGATCTCAGGACACATAGTCATCACCAATAGAAGTAGGGGAACTTCCACTTTAAGAAGGATGTCATGAAGGATGATGATAAAGGCAGCGGGCTCAAGTCCTGAATCTCGATGCATCGGCTCATTCGCCGAGCATCTTCTTGTAGCTCTCGGGGCTCATCAGCTCTCCAGACTCGGATCCTTCGGATACCCTGACCGCGGCAATCCAGCCCTTCTCATAAGGGGACTCGTTGATGAACTGTGGGGATTCCTCGAGCGCGAGGTTCGTCTCGACAACTTCCCCGCTCACCGGGCTGTAGATCTCCGCCACCGTCTTGACGCTCTCCACCACTCCGAGCACCTCCCCCTTCCGGACCTTCTTCCCGACCTTCGGTACCTCGACGAACACTATCTCCGTCAGCTCGTGCTGAGCGTGATCGGTGATGCCGACCGTTGCCACACCCACTTCGAGCCTCACCCATTCATGGTTCTTCGTGTACCTCAGCCCCCCCGGCACAAGACTCAAAGACAAAACCCCGACTCGTAACCCCCTTGACTTCTTTATACCTTTTGCAGCTGGAAGTGCTACATTGTCAATAGCAGTCGACTGAGGACGAAGCCTCCGAAGAATGAGATGACTGAA
>DYTM01000081.1 GCA_020725985.1 Methanomassiliicoccus sp. | reverse complement strand
GGAGGTGAGGACGTCGGTATTGAGGTGGAGGGAATCGGCCTCGAGTGCGATCGAATCCTCCTCCTCCGCCACTTTAGATAGGTAACGGGAGACGAAGAAGTTGACGACGACCGAGACGCCCATTATGACGATCCCGACCTCCAGGAACTCGACTCCCGCCCCGGACAGGGCCTTCGATAGCGCCTCGTAGATGATGATTGCCGCGGCGAAGAAGATGAGCAGCGCCTCAACTATCCCTGCGACATTCTCGTATTTCCCGTGGCCGTAGGCGTGCTCCCTGTCCGGAGGCTGAACGGCCTTCCTGACGGAGTAGTTTGCGACGATCGCCGCGATGAGGTCGATCATCGAATGGACCGCCTCCGAGAGCACGCTGACCGAGAGCATCATCATCCCGGCTATCAGCTTCATTGCCACCAGAGCGGAATTGCTGACTATCGAGAGCATCGCGGCCTTGACCTTTCTCAAGAAAACCGTTGACTCCGAAAATGTTGTCTCTACTTAGGTTTTTCTGATGCGTCCCAGGCCGGATTGCGGTCGGAGAGGGAGGAGCACATGGCTCAGGTGGGAATGTTTTTCTACACGTATTCATCTATGACTTGCTGCGCTCGCGAGGGGGCGATGGCAGAATGGCGAGAGGGAAGGCTGTCAGGGACATCAAGCTCAGCGACTCGATGACGGTCGACGACCTCGTTGTCCAAATGCGCCATTCGGGGGGTTTCACTGGAAGGAAGCTCTCCGAGGCGGTGGATATCATTGAGAAGATGATGAGGAGGGAGGAGTGCACGGTCTTTCTCTCCTTCCCGGCTTGCATCATGGCCACGGGGACAAGGGGCGTGATAGTGGAGCTCGCCCGAAGGAAGCTCGTGGATGTGATCATCACCACCTGCGGAACACTGGACCACGACCTTGCCAGAACCTGGAAGAACTACTACCACGGAGACTTCTTCATGGACGATGCGGCGCTGAGGAGGGAGGGGATCAGTAGGCTGGGCAACGTCCTGGTCCCAGACGAAAGCTACGGCACGCTCCTCGAGAGGAAGTTGGGACCGATGTTCGAGGAGATATTCGCGAGCAGGAATTCGATGTCAACGAGGGAGATCATCCACGCGGTCGGATCGAAGATGAGGAGCAGGGACTCTCTCCTTCACTGGTGTTATCGGAACAGCATTCCCGTCTTCGTCCCCGGGATCACGGACGGGGCCTTCGGCAGCCAGCTCTGGATGTACTGGCAGACCCACCGGGACCTCCGCGTCGACCTGTTCAGGGACGAGCAGGACCTGTCGGACATCATCTTCGAATCGAAGGAGACCGGGGCGATCATCGTAGGCGGCGGCATTTCCAAACATCACACGATCTGGTGGAACCAGTTCAGGGGCGGCCTCGATCATGTCGTCTACCTGACCACCGCCGCTGAGTACGACGGCAGCCTCTCCGGGGCGCAGGTGCGGGAAGCCGTCTCCTGGGGAAAGGTCAAGGAGACGGCGAATGAGATCACGGTCGAGGGGGACGCAACCATCACCCTCCCGATGATCGTGGCCAGCGTCCTGAAAAGACTGGGAGGCCGGGCTTGAGGAAGATCGTGGTCATCGGCGGAGACGGCATAGGGCCGGAGGTCATCTCTTCCGCCTCCTCTGTTCTGGAAAGCCTCGGGCTCGATCTCGAGCTTGTGACGGGGGAGATGGGACTAGCGTGTTTCGAACGCACTGGTTCCTATCTGCCTCAGGCGACAATCGATCTCCTGGAGGAATCGGACGCCTGCCTTTTCGGGGCGATCACCAGCCCGTGCGATGCCGACTACCGATCACCCTTGCTCTACCTTCGAAGGCGTTTCGACCTCTTCGCGAACCTCAGGCCGGTGAGAAGGCTACACCCATCAATCGGTCTCCTGGACCTTGACGTGGTCATCGTCCGGGAGAACACCGAGGGCATGTACACCGGATTGGAGCACGAAGACGAACTTGGGGTGACGACGGCGAGGCGGGTGTCAGAGGCTGCCAGCCGACGGATCATCAGGTTCGCGATCGACATGTGCAGGCGCGACAGAAGGAGGAGGATCACCTGCGCGCACAAGGCCAACGTGCTGACGAAATCGGACGGCCTCTTCAGGAAGGTCTTTCTCGAGGAGATGCAAGGTAGCGGCCTGGAGGCGAAGGAGATGTTCGTGGATGCGGTGGCCGCGGCCCTCGTCCTGAAACCCAGGGAGCTCGATTGTATCGTGACGCTCAACCTCTACGGCGACATCCTTTCAGATGAGGCGGCAGCCCTGATCGGCGGTCTCGGATTCGCCCCGTCCGCCAACCTCGGTAAGGATTTCGGCATCTTCGAGCCCTGCCACGGATCCGCACCCGACATCGCCGGAAAAGGATTGGCGAACCCTATCGCCGCCATTCTGTCGGCGGCGATGATGCTCAGGTTCCTGAAGGAGGAGGAATCTGCGGCACGGGTGGAGGAGGCGGCAAAGACGGCTCTCGAAAGGGGACTGAGGACTCCTGACATCGGGGGAAGTTACAGCACTAGTAGGTTCACCGAGAAGTTGATCCGGATCCTCGACGGGGGCTAGGCCGCGCCTGCGGGTTTGTGCCTCCTTCTTGGGGTGAGCCGGGCAAGGATTCCGCTCACCCTCCTGAGCTCCCAGAATGGGAAGCCGGGGGGCGATAGCTCGGAAATCTGCCGTTCCATCACGAACCGGCGGAACTCCAGGAGAGCGAACGCTAGAATGAGGATGCCGAGAAGGAGTATCTCGGCCAGAGATGCGATCCCGAGGTACTCGATCTGAATCGTATCCATCGCCACATGCGTACCCCAGGCTACCAGAGGCAGGGCAAGCCTGAACGCGACAGCGGCAGGGGCGACTACCAGAATGGCCATCGGACTGTGAAGGGCGGACTTCCACTGCACGTCCGCATTGAGGAGGGATTCGGTGTTCGTCAGGTTCGACACGCCGTTCTGGCTCACGAAATCCGGTATGGCGAGCAGGTGATCGACGTCGATGAACACCCCGAAGAGCATCACTGCGAGAATCTCGTTCCTGTCAAGTTTGAGAAGGTAGACGAGAAGGATAACGACAAGAAAATGGGTGATCGCTAGCATCAACCGGCCTCGGAAGGTCAAGCAGTGTGTGTCTCGGACATGCGTTGCCGGATTTTTGATGGTCGAATAATATAAAAGTCCCTAGCAGCAAATTATCAGACTTGATATCAGTACTTCGAAGATATGGCTGTCACCATGAGGGTACGAATGTTCTTGACTAACGATGGCGTCGACGACCTCGGAAATGGAGGACCGATTGAGACGATCTTGGCATCGAGAAGCGATCAGGGCAGCCGGGGGATTAGAACTTGAGGGCAACGAATCGGCACTTCCCGCATCGATATCCCTCGAGGTAGAGGTCGCTCGACCGGCGACGCCGCCCGCGAGTATCCTCTTCCAGGCTGACGAAACGCCATTGAATGCCGTAGTCTGCGTGAACGTGGCTCGAGATGGAGAAAGCGGCTGAATGATAGCCCGATACGAGAATCCCGGACTCCATCTCGCTATCGCACCTAGGGCACTTCATTTCATAAGTCTCTGGCAGTCCGACCTATTTCTCAGTTTCCATCCTACGGAAGGAACGGCATTGTTCGATCCTGACTGTCATCCGGAGAAGGGTGCAACAGGAGTGCTCACTTGATCGGCCAGTATACCTGGGTTATCCACTTCGAACTGTCCGGCTCCCTCTGCGGGTCCGTCATATACTGCTCCCACATGAACTCTGCCGGGACAACTCCATTGCTGGCCATCCACGCTTGCATCCCCGCATAGGTTTCATGCAGACTTTCGTAGGGTCCCACGTGGGTGGCGATCACGGCTTTTCCCCCAGGCACGACGGTCGCCTGGACCCTTCCCTCACCCGATGTTCGAGCGGGGACCGGGAAACCGACCTCCACATCGACCATTTCCCCAGTCACGGAGCGGTAGAGGGAGAAGGGCGGTCCGGACATCTGGACCTTCCTCCTCTGGAAGAAGGCCATCAACTCAGAGAGCATCTCCCCCATCCTCGGGCCGATCTCCGTCATCCGCACCTTCTCCCTGATCCTCAGCGCCTCCTGGGCACTGACCTCGATCACTCTGATCTCGCCTTTCATTTCCCTTCCCGGTTTGTGCTCATCATTAAGGCCGAACCGGATATTTATCATCAGTGGCGAGGAAGCAGGGAGCGATCGCGTTGTCTAGGTTGGCAACCTTGACAAACGGGAGAAGTCATGCTCTCAATGCTAGCGGGAACGGCTGATATGAGATTCGCGGTCGTCATCCATGGTCCGGAGGCGATAGACACAGGCCTATTCCAGAGGTTACTGAGTGTGCTGGAGAGAGAAGGCGAGACAGTTGCCCTGATGAGCGGATGCACAGGAGTGGCGGCCGTGGTGGACGCGGAACTAGAAGGGATCGTGGACATCTCTTCCCGAAATCTGCCTTCCTCGGCCCTGAAGGAGATGAATGAGGCGTTCGACGTGCTTGTTCTCGTCAACAGCGCGAAGTCAAGGGAGACGGCGGTGAGATTGGGCTTGATGATCTACTCCAAAGCGAGGGAGAGGTTGACCAAGCCCTTCCTCCAAGTGGACCGCGAAATCGTGATCGACTGGAATGGACTATCGGGGGATATCGCGAGCAATGTTGCCTCGCAGCTTTCCCTTGAGACTCTGGCAGCCGCGGAGTCAGTGGGAGTCGGGAATGAAAAGGGTAGGTGGAGGCGGATCGGGGGCGTCGTCCCAGGAGAGAGTGTATGGGTGAACGGGGTTGTCGTGGGCAGGGCGACCGAGCGAGACGTGAGAATCGGCCGCGACGACGAAGGGATGCTCATCGCAATGGGGATGACAATCAAGCCGGAAGGGGTCCGCCGCCTAGGCCCCTACGACCCATTCCACGCAGGGGTACGAAGCGGAGTGGTCAGACGGACCAGGACCAGACCCAGGTCACTGCGGGGGAAGGGGAGGAGAGGAGCGTATCTGATCGATCACTCTGCGGAGGAATCGATATACAGGTGCCGGGAGGCGGGTCTCGTGGTGACGGTCGGGGACGATACCAGCACGATCACCGGCAACATCCTCTTCCGGTTCGGTGTGCCGATTGTAGGGATCACGGACGGAGATGAGGACGGCATATGCCCGGAGCGCCTACTCGCCGAGGGCTCGATCCTCCTGAGATTCCGACAGACCTTCGATGATCTGGTCGGACGGAGGACAAGGGAGATCATCTTCGGGGGAGGGGACTTCCTCGACAGCCACATCTCCCCGGAGGAGATGGCGAAGAGGATCCGGGAGATCGCCCCCGAGGTCTTCCTCTCCGAGATCGCATTCGACCGGGTGGAGGGAATTGAGAGGACACTCAAGGGCGACCAGAGGACGTAGTCTTGTGGGAGACCCTCTAGTTCAGGTCGCCGACCGGACACCCGAATCGCTAGGCTCATGACTAATGAGGTTCAATTCTCCACCATCCGTCGGGCGAACGACATGAAGATCGGCAGATTCCAGGTGATGGCGACGCTTCAGGCCGCCAGGGGCTACGTTCTCGGCCTATCGTATGATGAGAGCATGAGCTGGGGGCTGAACCGGGCGATCTTCTACGCCGCTGCGAAACGAGGCTTCAAGGGAAAGGGGGTACGGGAGGGGAAGGCGGGGTTGAAGGAGGCTGCCGGGGAAAGGGACACGTTCTTCCTCGGAGACACTATGGCGTACAAGGTGGACGGGGAGAAGGGAGTGCTATTCACGATCGGGGGCGAGGTCCAGAAGGTGGAGGACTTCGAGAGGCAGATCGCCGCCCGGTTCAAGGGCAGATTCGACGACGCGTGGAAAGAGGCCCTTGAGATCATCAAGTCCTTCGACAAAGAAGTGCTATTGTCGCAAGACAGTTTCTTCGAACACGTCTACAGACCGCGACGGGACGAGCTCGCCGAGAAGTGGAGCGAGATCTTCTCCTGATTCCGGGATCCGGTCGACGATGAATTACATCGGCGGCACTCTACATTTGGAGATGATGAGAACCACCCGAACTCCTTTGTCAATGGAGGTAGTACTCCCAATACATCGTCCGAGCGTGGGTCATGGCGACGAGATCGAACCCAGAATGACTCCCCCACTTCGGCCGCATGCGATCGACGACCCTTCTCGCCACCTCGTCCCGATGATTGTGGAACCAGTTGTACATCATCTCGTCCTTGATGAACGGCATGATGTCAACGGCAGGCAGCACCTCTTCGGTGTGGAGGCGAAGGTCCCCGATATACTCCAGCACGAGCTGGACGTCCTCCCTCGACCCTATGTTGCCATGTCCCGCCGTCATGATGCTCCAGTCCAGCGTGAGGAGCTCCCGCAGGGCCTCCTCGTAGCCCCGGATGTAGTGCCCGACGCCGAAGTTGTCGAACTCGAGCTGACCCGGATGGATCATGTCAACATTGTGGATGACCCGATCCTTCCGCAGGAAGATCCAGCTGTTATCCTCCGAATGCCCGGGCGGAGGGGTGCCCATTTCGATTCTCTCCCCCTCGAACTCGAAGCTGCCCCTCGGTACCGGGAGGATCTCCGTCGGAAGTGGCACCTTGTCCCCATACCTGTGTATCTCCTCAAGGCAGGCCTCTGTTGCTATGATCCTGAGCTTCTTTCCGATCGCCCCCGCTTCCGTCACGAAAATCGAGGCGTCGCCGACGTGATCGAAATGATAATGG
>DYTM01000080.1:2264-6752 GCA_020725985.1 Methanomassiliicoccus sp. | reverse complement strand
AAAGGGCCGCAATCGGGATGAGATAGGGCAGCATCTCCCGTCCGTACAACGTCGTCAGGGAAGTGGATAGGAGGAGGGTCTCCCCGAGGGCGAGCGTCGCCGGAATGACTATCAGCACCGGGAAGAGAAGCCCCCCTCCCACCATACCCTTTGGTAGATCGATGAACTTGGCCCGGGTGAGCAGGACAGCGACGAAGAAAAGGGAAACGAGAACGACAGTGTCGACGAATGGGTCGATCATCGAGGGCAGGGCGACCGCGACGAGGGTGATGGCCGATATCAGGGCGAGCGAGTCTGCCGTACGGGCCCGGTTGGCCTCGACCGGAAGAACGGAGAGGGCCATCGAAGGAAGGAAGGCCCCGAGAAGGACCCATGCCCCGAGAACGGCCATCCAGTCCTCCTGAAAGATGAGAGCCGAGAGGATGAACATGTCCCCTGCGAGCAGGACAAGAACGATGGCGAGGAGAAGAAAATCGAGCATTCTCGGCCGGACGCGCAGCGATCTCTCCTTCAAACCCCTGTATCGGACCGAGGTCTTCTTCAACGACGCCTCACCTCACGATAGAAAGGAACTTCATGACGAGCAAGGATACGCCCGTCAGGCCGACGAGAAGCAGAGCCGGGGTGAGCTTCTCCATTCCCACGCCCCCCGCTGCCGCTTTGATGACCTCCCTCAACAGAAGCAGTCCGATGAGGGCAACCAGGAAGACTATCATCATGTCATCGAGGAGAGCCTGAGACAACGCCATCGGAGGGATCAGGGCCGACGTACTCGGTCCAAAGCTCACGGTGCCGGGGCCACTGTCAACCATATCCAAAGCTCCTGTGTCTTTCCTTCGTAGTCGATGATGAAGAGAAGCTTGTAGCTTCCCTGGGATGATGCCGAGAAGCGGAACGTTTTCTCATACACCGCACCATCGCCGATGACAATCTGTTCTTGGTATGCGACGCCGGGTGCGACCGACGAGACTTCGTCCCATTCGATCGGCAGCAAGACATCGAACGAGGTCCCGTTCAATGCCCCGATCGTGAAGTTGTACGCGATCTCGGTCCCCATGGCGTTCTTCACCGTCACGTTCACTGTGGCGTTCTCGCCGACGAAGACGCTCAACGGAAGGTTCGTGAGGTTCCCTCCCTCGCCGGTTATGTAGAACTCGGTGAATCTCTCCTCATCTCCTGGCCCGCCGGTGCCGATGGCGGCGAGGAAAGCGGATATCAAGAACCCGGAGACGACGAGAACGACTACGCCCTTTTCTGCGGTAGTGAGGCCCCGGAGGGAGAGGTCGACATCCAGAGCAACCTGGAACTGCTCTTCCTGAGGGAGCCGGGAACGAAATCTGAGCGCAAGAAGGGAACCTCCTACCGTGAGAAGAAGGAGTTCAACGCTGACCGAGGCGATGCTCAACAGGTCGACGCGAACGGTGAGCAGCACGCCGATGATCGCCACGGCGGAAACGCTCAACGCGATGCTGAGGACAACCCTCTCAAGGAAAGGGATCGGGACGTACATCGCTCCCTTTCTCACCAACAGCCGACCAGTGATGATGACCCTGTTTCCAGGAAACAGCATCGAGGTAATGGCATATCCCGGGCAGAAGTAGATGGAAAGAAGAGCGAAGAGCCATGTGATCGGGTTGCCCGGTGCCGCATATGCGAGAACGACGCCAACAAGAACGATGGCGCACACTGCCACCAGATCGTACGGCTTGCCGTGTGCGACTATTGCGAGTCTTCGCATGTTCCGCCTCCGTCACGGTATCGTCCGAGGAAGGATCTGTGTGAGAGAACGCGATCGCCCCCTTTCTAGCTTGTCAGACGGTCCACCATCCCGCAGACCCTCGGACCGACGACCTCCCAGGAGTACTTCTCCTCGATCAGTCTCCTGCCATTTGTTCCCAGCCTTCTGCGAAGGTTTTCGTCAGCCAGAAGGCGCTCGACTGCGGCCTCGAAAGATGCCTCGTCCTTCCCGACCAGGCAGTTGACGCCGTCTTCCAGCTCTCTGATCCCTGCCACCGCCACCTCGGTGAGGACGGTGGGCTTGGCGGCTGAGAGCATGTCCACGACCTTGGTGAGAACCCCAACCCCCTTCCAGAGAGGTGCAATGCAGATGTCGGACGCATAGAGCCAACGGCAGAGATCAGGGTCGAATGGAACGAATCCCAGGTGCCTGACGGAGTCGGGAAGCTCACCGGGATAGCTGCCTCCGCCGGCAATGTAGAATCGAAGGGCGGGAGCCTTCTCCTTCAGCCTCGGCGCAAGCCTACGCACTATGTATTCCATCGCCTCCAGGTTGGGACGGTACTTGAGGGTGCCGAAGAACAGAACAACTGCTTCTCCATCGGGTATCGCGAGCGCCCGCCGGGCCTCGGCCATCGACAGTCTGTTCCTATCTACTGCGGCGACATCAGCGCATATCGGGACGACCTCGAACTTCGAGATATCGAATCCCATGTCCCCATATGCGTCCTTGTCTCTAGGCGAGACGACGAGCACCCTCGCCACGAGCTTCTCCAGCACCCTTTCGAGCAGGATGTTTGCCGATTTGAAGAATGACGATTTTCCGAGGGATTCGGCATACAGCTTGACGTTTCCGTGGTTGTCCCAGACAACCGGTACGCCCCTTATCTTCCCGGCGAGGCCCGTGGCCAGTGTGAGATATGAATTCTCGGAGAATATCAGCTCGATGTCCTTTTCCCTGGACATTCTCAGGGTCCTGAAGAATATCATGGCCTCGTCAAACAGGAAGAGGCAGTATCTCGCGAACTTGTTGACGTTCTGATCGTACACGATTCGGTCTAGATTGCTCACCTGAATCGGAATGACTTCGAAACGCTCGGAGAGTGCGAGGAACATCTTGGGAATCCTCTCATTGGTGGTCACGGGCATTTGGACTGCCGGGGCGAAGGCGATCCTCTTCCTTCTCCCCCGATCCCTTCCCATTCTCAGGCCCCTCCGTACACACCTCGAAGTCGAATTCCTTTTCCGCGATGTTCCGCCCCGCTCGCCCGAGGGCTTTCAAGCGCTCCGGATCCTGCAGAAGGGATGTGAGCACAATACCCATCTCGGCAGGATCTGGCGGCAACATGACGCCACCTCCCGGTTCGATGATGTCGGTCCTCAGCCCCCTGCCGAACGAGGTTGCAAGGGGGACCGCGCACGCGATCGATTCGATAGCGACGAAAGGAAACAGATCGATCCGGCTGGTGATCGCGAACACATCGGCGACATTGTAGAGTGGAGTCATCTGGCTGTGAGGGAAAGACTGGGTAACGAACATCACATTCCTCTTCAATCCAAGACGCTCCACGAGCGAGACGAGATGGGGATACTCCGGTCCGTTCCCCTGCACCACGAGAGTCGAGTCGGGAATCTCGGGAACAACTCCCGCCATCGCCCTTATCAGCTGGTCGAGGCCTTTTATCCAGTCCAGCCTGGACACTGCGAGGAGCACCGCCTCCCTGTCTTCGAGACCGAGCTTCGCCCTGCACTTCTCCTTGTTCATCGGCCTGAACAGCTTCGTGTCTACTCCCGAGTGCACCACCTCGGATATCCGGCCCTCTGGGATGCCCTGCCGCATGAGGTGATTCCGGGCCGAGGCCGAGCGGGGGATGATTGCAGTGCACTTCTCCGAGATCGCCTTTCCCACGGTTCCGTAGAATCCGCGTTGCACGAGGTTCATCGGATACCTCATCATCACGTCGAGCTCCTGCCAGACAAGGAATCTTGAATTCCGCGGATCTGATCCAAACCAGCTGAAGACGGTCCCAGGCTGGAAGAGCTCGGCGGACTGGACAACATCGAGACGCTCCCTTACTAGCCTGCTCGCTAGGGAAGGGGTGAGAGGGGCGAGGGAGGGAGGAAATGCCATCTTGAGGCGGGTGGGGAGGTACTCAATCTGGACGTCGCCGCCTCCCCCAGAAGGGCCTAGCGGTTTGAATGCGTCTGACACGAAGATCTTGACCTCATGGCCCCTGGCGGCGAGCCTCCTCCCCATCTCGACGATATGAAGGTCGGCGTCGGTCCTAGGCCGCAGGTCGCTCGCCTTCAGCATGGAGGCGGGATTCGACAGTATCTCGGAACTCCTCGTCACGAGATTGACGATGCCTATCCTCATGGGATCATCAGCCCCCATAGACTATCCAATACGCGTCGTTGTCGTACACCTTGCTGTAATTACCTGCATCCCTGAGATAGTAGTCGTATATGAACCGCATTCCGTATTGACGATACCAGAGTTCCGAGGTCCTGTCGAATACCATTATGCCGGACAGATCACCTGAAGTATAGTTGCTCAGGAACTGAGGGAAGAGGATGAAGAGCCTTATCCTGACCAGTTCCGGAGGTGGGCGACCGGTCCACACGTCATCTGGATATATCCCGCCCATAACGAACGTACCCTCGGGAAGATTCTGATTTATGAACTCTGAGGCATCGAGAGACCGCTCGCTTGCAACATAAAGCCCCTCCTGGTAGAAGACCGTAGGCAGA
>DYTM01000080.1:0-2254 GCA_020725985.1 Methanomassiliicoccus sp. | reverse complement strand
ATGAGCAGTGCCGCCACCACGGCACTCAGGCGCCTGGGCCCCTTGACGATAAGGACGACCGTCACGATGATCGCAGCGCTGAGCACGAGGAAGAGGAACCCTCTGTCATATATCTGGCCCTTGAAGAGGACGAGGTCGAGAGGGACGATGACCAGAGGCAGCAGAAACAACCCCAGTACGTTCGCGGGCAGACGGTATCCCCTTCTTCTCGTCGTGAGAACGTAGACAAGAAGAGACAGCAGCGCCAGAACAAGGAGGCCTCCGATGACGCCCGTCCGGATCAGGGGAGAAAGGGTGAAGATGTTCCCTGCGGTCCTTAGAATCGCGATGGTCGACGCGGTCTCCGGCAGATAGACGAGGTACTGGAGACGATCTACGACCTGATTGAGGACGAAAGAGGAATAGGTTAGCGAGCCAGTGAATAGCCACAGCACCCAAATCAAGAGGAACACGAGAATCGGCCACGGCCTTTCGGACTTCAAAGCAGACTTCCTCCGTATCAACCCCCGCAGCCAATTGAACGTCTCCCTGACGACTATTCCACCGATGACGAACAGTACCGTGGTGGGGTGTGACACGACCACGAAAGCGAACAGGGCGAGGGCGGCCAATGACCACTGAAGACCCGACCGTTCAAGAAAGACGAAGATGAGGAGGCCCGCAGCGAATCCTAGAGATTGCGGGGAGAAGTGGAACTGGAACCACACGTTTGCCAGCACTGCTACAAGAAGTGCATACCTGTAGTGAACGCCAGGCACATAGGTACGCATGAAGAAGTAGAGGGCGAGGAGGGTGAAGAGCGAGGCGAAGAGGGGATAGTACTTCAGAAAGATGAGAGAGGGCATTCCCGCGAGAATGTTGAAGGATGCTGTTAGAACGAAGATGCCCGGATAGCTGTACGCGTATGCATAGGGGCTTGTAGTCGTCACACCCCCAGTCCGCATGATCTCCGTTACCGAGGAGTAATGGAAATACGAGTCCCAGACCGACGGGTAGCGCTCAAAGAAAGATGGGGCTCCCCAAATCGAGAGGAAAAGGAGGCCGACCTGGAGGAGGAAGAGATACTCGCTCTCTCTCCTCACACCGAGGACGATCGAGACGATGATAAGTGAGAGGCCGAGCCAGTAGCCAAGCGGGACGACCTCGAAGAGACCGAACTGGGCGTTCGTCGGGAGCCACTCGTAGCCGCTGCCGATGGATGAGGCCACGACCAGTGAGAAGCCTGCGATCGCGAGTAGGGCGAGAAGCCTCGGTCGAACTGCGAACAAGCCTCCTGCCACTCCCGTACTCTCCCTCCGAGTCCCTGATTCGTCCAACATCGAGAGAACGCCCATCTCAACTCTTCCGGACAGTCGAACGACGCAGATGCGGTACGCTCGCCCGCCTGGTCATTGGGAACATGTCAGGCGCTCATAGCCTATTAACTGTTTCGTATGATGTTCTGACGGCTTGACTAAAATAGTGGAACGACGGTACATCAACTCAATGTGGCTGCCGGGCCATCTCGCTCTTTCCTTCCTGATATCCCTACCGATAATCCTGTTTTCCGTCAGGAGAGGGGTCAACCGAACTCTTGTCCTTTCCTACGCAGCCTTCTTCGCGATCTACCCGGATTTCTTTCACATCGGGTACATCCGGATGATCAGCCACAGCCCGATCGGCCTTGGGATACTGGTGGCAGTGGCGGTGATCGTGCTCTGGTTCATCTTCAGGATCGACCGCTGGCTGGTTGTCATCGCAATAGTGGCTGCATTCGGGCATCTGATGGGGGACTGGGTCTTCGGACACTTCTATCCCGCGTTTCCTTTCTCCGAGGAGGTCCTCTCGATGAACAAGTTCAACACCCCGCTCGACATCCAGACCGAGGTAGTCCTTTCCGCCGTCGCGACCGCTATCTTCATCCCCCTTTTCCCCCCCTCCGGGACGGCAAAGGCCTTCCTCCAACTGGGCTCGAGAGACAGATGGCAGGTGATGATCCTGGCGGCGATGTTCCTGTCCATGATCGTACTGCAGGGAATCCTATTCCTTCAGATGGACGTTCTCCCGTATGCCTCCCAATCCGACATCCTTCTCCTCCTGGGCTTCATAGTCCCGCTGCTGTTCGTCCTGATTCCTTTGGTCATGGCCCGGATCTCCCTCAACCGTTCTGCTCGGATGTGAGAGGGATTTGCTCAATAGAAGCTCCTCGATCGTCGCACGGCAAATCATTATCAAAAGAGATAACGAATCGTCTCTCCTGGACAAGAGGTAAAAA
>DYTM01000079.1:5408-6757 GCA_020725985.1 Methanomassiliicoccus sp. | reverse complement strand
TGGGAGGCTTCAGCACGACGGTGTTTCCGGTGATCATCGCCCCGGTTGCCATCCCGGTGGTGATTGCCGCCGGGAAGTTGAAGGGACAGATGACCGCCCACACCCCGTACGGTCTCATGACGCTCCTCACCTTCTCCTCCTCGTATGCCGCTTGCGTCTCGGTCACAAATCCATCGTTCCGCCTCATCTCCTCGCTGTAGAACTCCACGAAGTCAATTGCCTCGTCCACGTCCGCGAGCGCCTCGGATCGGTTCTTGCCGTTGTCCAGGGTCACGGCGGCGGCGAGAAGGAACTTCTCCCTCCTCATCAGTCCCGCGGCCTTCTTGAAGAGCGAAACCCTCTCTGACCAGTCCGTCTTCGACCATTCTCCGAAGGCGAGGCTCGCCGCCTCCATCGCTTTGAAGGCTTCCTCCTTCGTTCCCTTCTGGAATCTTCCGACGAGGATGGAGGTGTCGATGGGGCTGCGGTCCTCGAACTCAGCTTTCGACTTCTTCTCCTCCCCTCCAATGACATTCGGATAGCTCCGGCCCGCCTCTGATAGAATGGAGTCGAGGGCCTTCTCGTATTTGGAGTGGACGTCCTCGATCCTTCCCTCCTGAACCGCGCGTTCGAAGGTCTTCTCGTTCTTGAATGGCATCCGAACTACCTCACGTCGGAATTAACGAACCTTTCCTCTCTTAATCCCTTCTCAAGTCCGCTGTACCGGGAACCGGGCTGATTGGACATCGTCGCCTCCGAAGCCCCTCCCGATTCCAGGCGGCGGGAATGGTCCGCAAGTCCGCGGGATTTCGGAGAAACGATAAAATAAGTTCCTGACCCTAACGGTGCTAACAATCGACAATCGACATCGCGGCAGTGATCTCCAGAGACGAGGGCTGATGAACATGGATGCGGTCGGCAACGGCAAAATCGGAGTGTACTTGTGCAGAGAGGGGGGCGAGATTGGCGACAGGATCGATCTGGAAGAGGTCGCGGAGTTCATGCGGCGGTTCGAGGACGTCGTCGATGTCGGGACATTCGACGATCTCTGCTCGAAGGACGGCCTTGACTTCCTCATAAACAAGTACCTCGAGAAGAAGTTCGACCGCATCCTGATAGGCGGAGCGATTCCGAACATCCAGGGAACGATCATCAGGAACGCCCTCGCCTCGGCAGGGATGAACAAGTACCTCTTCGAAATGGTCAATCTCCGCGAGCAGTGCGCATGGGTCCACCCGGACAAGGAGGAGGCGACTTCGAAAGCCAAATCACTCATGCTCGGCGGCCTCCACAGGCTGAGGCGACTCGAGCCCCTCGAGGACATCATCATACCGATTAAGAGCGACACACTCGTCGTAGGAGGAGGCGTC
>DYTM01000079.1:0-5398 GCA_020725985.1 Methanomassiliicoccus sp. | reverse complement strand
AAGGCGGGTCACAAGGTCTTCCTGGTCGAAAGGGAGAAGGAGCTTGGGGGTCGGGCGTACAGGCTCGCGACGACCTTCCCCACGCACAACTGCGGCATATGCTGCATGCAGTACTGCAAGGAGTGCGTCTTCACCCCGAAGATCGAGGACGTTGAGAGGAGTCCATACATCGATGTCCTCTTGGGCACTGAGATTAAGGAGATATCCGGGGGATTCGGAAACAGGCACGTGAAGGTCGTCCAGGACGGGAAGGAGAAGGAGTTCGACGTCGGAACGATCGTCGTCGCGACCGGATCCGCCACGTTCGATCCGAGGAAGATTCCAGCGTACGCGTATGGGATGAGCCCCGACATCATGACATCGATGGAGTTCATCGACATCATGAGGCATGCCGATACCAAGGGGCTGAGGAAGCCCTCGAGCGGCGATATCCCGAAGGTGGTCAACTTCGTGCTCTGCGTGGGCTCGAGGGACGCGGCCCGGGGGAACCCCCACTGCTCCCTCGTCTGCTGCACCTACACCATCGGCATAGCGAAGGAGGTGAAGAAGCTCTCTCCGGAGACTGATGTCTACGTTCACTACATCGACCTCCGCGGCCCCTACAGGGGATTCGAGGAGTTCTACTCCGAGGCGAGGGACATGGGCATCAACTTCGTCCGGGGGAAGGTGGCCGAGGTGATGCCGACCGACGGGAAGCTTCTCGTCCGCACCGAGGACACCGACGCGGGGGTGATGCTCAGCATCGAGAGCGACATCGTCGTCCTGGCGGTGGGGCAGGAGCCGAGCGAGGGCGCCGACAGGATCGCGAAGATGCTCCACATTCAGACGGACGTTGACAAGTTCATGAAGGACGTGAACCCGATGCTCCCGCCGGAGAGTCGGAGGGGCATATACATCGTCGGCTGTGCCCAGGGGCCAAAGGGGATCAGGTACTCGATAGACGATGCGAAGACGGTCGCGCAGGAGATCGTCGCCCTGATGGATGCGGGGCAGATCAGCGTGGAGAGGACGACGGCGAAGGTGGACGAGAACCGGTGCCGGGGATGCGGAAGGTGCGCCGAGGCGTGCGTCTTCAAGGCCATCACCCTCGTGCCGAAGGAGGGGGGAAGGGTGGCGAGCATTGACGAATACCTTTGCGAGGGCTGCGGGGCCTGCAACGCCGTTTGCTGCAACAAGGCGATGGGGATGAATAACTACGACGCCGACCAGATTCTTCCGCTCATCCGGGCCCTCATCCAGGAGGTGGAGTGATGAAGGAGTTCGATCCGACCATTCTTGCTTTCACCTGCAGCTGGTGCGGGTACCCCGCTGCCACCTTGACCGGCGTCCATCATCTTTCCTATCCCGCGGGGGTCAAGATCGTCCGGGTCATGTGCACCGGCCGGGTCGATCCCGCGTTCATCATGAAGGCGTTCGAGCAGGGCGTGGACGGCGTTGCGGTCGTGGGCTGCAGGATCGACGACTGCCACTACACCGACGGGAACAAGCACGCGCTGAAGAGGATCGAGGCTCTCAAAAAGCTCCTCAAGTACACCGGCCTGGGCGAGGACCGCCTTGGCTACGAGTGGCTGACCGCCTCGGAGAAGGGGAAGTTCCTCAACCTCGTGAATACGATGGAAAGAAACATCAAGGCGCTGGGGCCGAGTCCGATGCCGAAGGTGGCGGAGGAGGAGGTGCTCGACTTCGACAAGAAGGCGATCGACGACATCATCGCCGACACCGGCGCACACGACTGCGTCGAGTGCGGGAAGTGCACGAGCGTCTGCCCGGTCGCCAAGTTCGACACCTCCTTCGCCCCGAGGGTCATCGTTCTTCGGGCCCTCGAAGGCGTCTCGGACAGCCTGAACAAGGACCGGGACGTATGGTCGTGCATCACCTGCGAGATCTGCAACTCGATGTGCCCGTACAAGGTCGACTACTCCGGCTTCATTCAAGGCATGAGGTCCGAGGCGATCCTCCTGGGGAACGAGCCGGAGTGCTCGCAGGGGGGACTGCTCCAAAGCATGATGAGGGTCATGGCACACACCAAGAAGCAGGACAGGCTGGGCTGGGTGCCGCCCGATGTGAAGATCGCCGAGAAGGGCGATGTGCTGTACTTCGTCGGCTGCGCCCCCCACCTGGACGCGGTCTTCTACGACCGGGATCTGAACCTGACCGGAACGGCGATAGCGACGATTAAGATCCTCAACCACGCAGGCATCACTCCTGTCGTCCGGAACGACGAGGTGTGCTGCGGCCACGATCTCAATTGGGCCGGGGACAACGAGAACTTCGAGAAGCTGATGGAGCGGAACCTCAAGATGATCAAGGACGCGGGCGCGAAGACTGTCGTGTTCGCCTGCCCCGAGTGCTACCGGACGTTCAACATGGATTACCAGGACATCAAGGGCGATCAGGACTTCGAGATGGTCCACCTCACCGAGTATCTGGCTAACCTGGTGGACCAGGGGAAGCTCGATCTTAAGGGGATCAAGGCCGGGGAGGTGGTCACCTACCACGATCCTTGCAGGCTTGGCCGGCACCTCGGCGTCTACGACGAGCCGAGGGACATACTCGGCATGGTCGGCGTCGAGGTCAAGGAGATGGCGAACACCAGGGACAAGGCGCAGTGCTGCGGCGTCTCTGCGTGGGTCACATGCGGGAAGCCGGCGAAGCAGATGCAGATCGATCGCATCGCGGAGGCGAAGCGGACCGGAGCGCAGCGCCTCCTGACGATGTGCCCGAAGTGCCGGATCCACCTGAACTGCGCCGTCTCGAAGGAGATCGACGTCGACAGATCGCTCGTCGACATTCCAATGGAAGACTACATCGTCTACCTGGCGAGGCAGCTCGGATTGTGAAGATCGTCCCGGAAAGATACATATGCGTTGAGCAACCTCTTCCAACGGGGGCGAGGGGGATGGAGCGATACGACGTCTGCGTAGTCGGGGGCGGGGCGGCGGGTCTATGCGCCGCCTACGAGGCTTCCAAGGCAGGGGCGAGCGTCTGCATCATCAGCAAGGGATGTCTGGGACTCGCTTCTGCGACCGCCATGTCCGCCGGAATCTTCACCCACCCGACCGAGGGACTGAGGGAGGACGAGCTCCGCAAGGCGACGATCGACATCGGCTGCAGGATCAATGACGGTGCACTGGTTCAGCGCCTTGTCTCGGAAGGAAGCGGAATACCATACTTCCTGAAGGAGGTGGGGATCGAGTTCGACCCGAAGCCGTCGGGCATCCATTTGCGAAGGAAGAGGCTCAGGTTTCCCGGGGTGGAGTTCGGGAAGAGGATGAGGGACCTTCTGAAAGAGAGGGGGGTGGTTGTCCACGAGCACTGCTCCACCGAGTCCCTGATCATGCGGGGCGACAGGTGCGTCGGAGCGGTCAGCAGGGACAAGGGTGGTTCCACCTTCTCGATCATCTCAGACGCGGTCATCCTCGCCACCGGAGGGTTCTGCGGGATCTTCGAGACCAACGACAACCCCGCGGCTTGCACCGGGGACGGAATTGCCATGGCGCTGAGGGCCGGCGCTGCCGTCAGGGACGCGGAGTTCGTCCAGTTCTTTCCCATCGGGATGGCGGAGGAGAACCTCCCGCCGTTCGTCCTCTTCCCTCCCTATCCCGACGAGGCGAGGCTCGTCAACGACAAGGGGGAGGACGTCCTCAGGAAGAGGCTACCGGAGGAGAGAAACCTGACGCGGGCGGTCATCCTCCAGAGGGACAAGGTCTGCCAGGCCATCGCCTTCGAGGAGGAGAGGGGGAGGAACTGCTACCTCGACCTCTCGGAGGTGAACGACTGGAAAGGCGTGGACATGGGGACGATGAACTCGATGTACCAGCTCGTCACCTATGGCCACATGCCTGCGAATGGAAGAATAAGGATAACGACGACGGCCCATCACTCCATGGGCGGGGTGGTCATCGACGAGAACGCCCGGACCGGGGTCAAGGGCCTCTACGCCGCCGGAGAGATCGCTGGCGGCCTGCACGGGGCCAACCGACGGGGAGGGAACGCCCTGGCGGAGGCGGTCGTCTTCGGAAGGATCGCAGGGGAGGCCGCAGCGGGGGTGAGAGTCGGAATGGTCGAAAGAAGGGCGATCAACAACATGAAAGAAGCGGTCGAGGTCGAGACTGGGGACGGTTCGGGAGCGAAGGAGGCGAGGAGGAGGATCGCCGCCGCCTGTTCGAGAAGCCTCGGAATCGTCAGATCGAGAGGCTCCCTCGCCGAGGGGATTTCCGAGATCAGGGAGATTGAGAAGGGCATCGGGAACGAGGGGAAGGTGCGCTCGTTCGAGGGGGACGAGGTAAAGAATATGGCACTAATCGCCCAGATCGCGATGCAGTCCGCACTCCTGAGACAGGAGAGCAGAGGATCGCACTTCCGCAAGGACTTCCCGGTGGAGGACGACCGATGGCTCGGAAGCATCAGGGCCTCGCTGTCGGGAGCTCAGCTCGCCTACTCGTTCGTGCCGAATAAGCTCAGTTGAAGACGGCGTCCTTTCTTTCCAGACTTCAGCCGTCGTTCTCTGTTTTGATATTGAGGGCACCAGCTTAATAAGGAATGGCCGGTCTAGAACGGGAAATGCAGACGAGAAGACGGAGGATTCCGAACGATCCGCATCCTGTATGTTGACGACGAGGACTCCCTTCTGGAGATAGCGAAAGAGTTCCTCGAGAGGGAGGGGGACATCGAGGTCGAGCGATTGCTAGCCGCCTCCACAGCTCTCGACCTTCTCAGCCGACGGCAGTTCGACGCGGTCGTCTCGGACTACATGATGCCGGAGATGAACGGCATCGAGTTCCTCAAGCTCGTCCGGAAGATGGACAAGAAGATACCTTTCATTCTTTTCACGGGCAAAGGAAGGGAGGAGGTCGCGATCGAGGCGCTCAACAACGGCGCGGACTTCTACCTCAGCAAGGGAGGCGATCCGAGGGCCCAATTCGCGGAGCTGAGGAACATGATCAGGCAGTCGGTCTTCCGAAAGAGGGCCGAGGAGGGGCTGGAGCAGAGCATGCGGCGCTTCCGGTCGCTCGTCGAGAACATCTCCGACCTGATCGGGGTCATCGACGGCGGAGGCATGGTGACATATGTCAGCCCCTCAGTCCACAGGATCCTCGGATACCTGCCGGAAGAGGTGCAGGGAATGAGCTTCATGGACCTCCTTCACCCGGAGGACTCCGACAAGGCCGTGAGATTGTTCCTGGACTTCCTCTCCGGGGAGGCTGAGGTTCCCAGCTGGGAGTTCAGGATCCGGCGGAAGGACGGCTCCTACAGCCACCTCGATGTCAGCGCCACCGGAATGACATCCGAGAGAGGGGCATTCGAGATCGTCATCAACGCCAGGGATACGACCGAGCGGAGATTGTCCGAGACGAGAATGGAGCATCTCACCCGCATCCTGAGGGCGATAAGGAAG
>DYTM01000078.1 GCA_020725985.1 Methanomassiliicoccus sp. | reverse complement strand
GGACCGTATCTCCTCGGCACGATCTTCGGCCTCGTCGGGCTGATTCTCATCGCGATGTCAAAGGACGAGTTCACCTGACGCGTGATATCTCAAACCTCTTCCCCTAGATTCTTTTCATTTTTCCCAGGACAGGCTCGTAGATCAGTCCCTTGTCCAGGAGGGAGTTCGTCAGCTCCTCCAGCTCGTTCTTCCCGATCCCTCCCTTCTTCGCCTCGTCAACGATCTCGTCCCAGGGCGCTCCCTTCCCCTTCTTGTCGAGCTTGTCGATGATGGCGAGGACCTTCTCCTCGTTGTCGATGTCCTCCCGCTCCTCCTCGAGCTCCTCCGGCCCCTCCTCGACCTTCCCCGGGAACTCCGCTTCCGCGTGGTACTCGGGCAGGAGATACTTCAGCGTGTCCATGACGAGCGTCCTGTAGCGAGAGGTGTCGATGTCCGGATAGTGGGAGAGGCCCGCCACCACCCCCTCCGAGAGCGCCTTCGGATAGCCGAGCTTCATCAGCTCTTCGGCGGACGGGGCATCCATCTGCAGTGCCTCCTCCACTGCCGAGATCCTCCTCATCGTCGCCCTGCAGGTCTCCAGCACCCAGTAGTCTCTTATCCTTTCGTCCACAACAGTCAGGCGCTCCGGCCTCACGGAGACGTAGAGCGTCCCCTCCTCCGGGGAGTAGGTCCTGCTCTTGCCCACCACGGCCAGGAAGGCCGGGGGCTGGATCTTCGACATCGCCATCGCGGCCTCGGGCTGGTACTGTCCCGCGGAGACGTAGAAGGTGCCGGTGGGGTCCGTGATCCGTCCCCTCCAGAGCGGCTCCTCGTCCGTGCCCGTGTTCTCCATGTCCGTGACAACCCCTACCACAAACAGCCGGTTGATCATCGCCCCGAGAGGCGTGACGACGTACGACGGCGCCCTTTCCTCCTGACCCTTCACCTCGAGATTGGAGGAGTTGTACTCGGCCGCGAACACACGCCAAGCGACCTCCCTGGATATCATGTCGAACCCTCCATCGTCGCTAGGAGAGCCGCAGCCTGCTCCCGGACCTCCGGGACGACGATCTTGGCCGCGCTCACGATCATCATCAGGCCGTACTCGTCGCTCGTCACGTTCCCGACGAGTTCGACCGGTTGGGCGAAGAGCTTCCCCTCGATCTTCTCTCCTATCACATCCGGGTTCATCGCCTCCCTCGCCTTCCTGAGGGCGTCCTCAAGCCCGATTCCAGTCAATGACTCGGTGATCTTCCTTCCCATGATCGCTGTCATGGCGGAGGAGCCGTCGTCGACCACCGCCTTTATCCTCAGGTCGGGGGAAGCGCTCACCGTTCCGTGGATCCGGCAGGACCCTTTCTGGACCACCCTGTTGCACTCGGGGCACCTGAATATGAGTCCCGTTCCCTTTCTGATATCGACGATCGTCCCGGTGACGAGGATCTCGATCCCGCCCCCCGCCCGCTCGAGGTCGCCGATGCTCCTCGCTGTCGGCCTGGACAGCTCCGCCGCGCCGGGGAACTTGACCTGGGGTCGGATCACCTGGGCCCTCTCACCGAAGTTGAGTTGGGGGATGCCCCTCCACCCCCTCACGTACGCGCCCCGTATCGTTATCACTTCGTTCTGCTTCAATTCGAAATCGTGCCAGGCCGAAAACTGGACCTTTCCCGTCTCGTCCGCGATCGTCCCAGAGAAGACGGTCTTGGCCCCCGCCGAGGTCTCGACGGACTTCTTCTCGAGGGTCATCACTCTTCCAGTGACCGTGACGTTTCCCATGTTGTCCTGAAGCCCGGCTATCCTGACCTCCTTGGGCTCCTGGTAGTACGGCCCCTGCCCCTCTCCGATCGAGACCGCTCCGGGGTCCTGAGGCTCGACGATCGCCCTGTTCCCAAGATTGACCTGGGGCTGGCCTCCCCACTCCTTCGTGTAGGCGTTCCTTATGAGAACGACGTCCCCCTTGCCGAAAGCGTACCTGTCGGCATCCCAGGCCGTGAACGGAACGGTCCCGCTCTCGTCCCCCAGGATCCCGTACAGGATCGGCTTGGAGGTGCCGTCGACCTCGATGTCCCTCTGGTTCACCGTGATGACCTTGACCAGGAGATCGACGCTCTGCTCGCTCACTCCCAGCTGACCAATCTGCTTCCGCGTTCCCTTCGCAAGAGAGCTTGGGTCCCCCCCGAGCTTCTTGACGATGCTTCTCTTCGCCGTCTCCAAGGAGACCCGGTACAGGTTCAGGTAGGTCTCCAGCTCCTTCCAGATCGCTTGTTCGTCAAC
Organism: Methanomassiliicoccus sp.; assembly: GCA_020725985.1. Lineage (GTDB taxonomy): Archaea > Thermoplasmatota > Thermoplasmata > Methanomassiliicoccales > JACIVX01 > DYTM01. The sequence goes on along the minus strand of DYTM01000078.1, from coordinate 4,513 downwards.
ATCCTTTCCGAGCACCCTGGCAATTTCCCTCACATGGGGTGCGAGTTCTTCTCTTTCCATAGGCGTACCTCCTTCTGGGTGTACGATGGTGGTGCAATATCCCGGTTGCCCTTAAATGTATTATTGAGGGGAGACCAAAAGTGAGGTCGGCCCGGCATCGGCCAGTGATGGGAGGGCGCTTCCTCGGTCTATCTGTAAGTCTCGTAGAAACGGCATGAGACGGTCGGGATCCGCTCGAACCCTACTCCGTGAAGGTCTCGCCTCTCTCGTAGTTGTCCCTGAGGTGCTTGATCAGGATGTCCCTGTTTCTGCGGAGGTGCGACTCGTACCACGCCTTCACCACATCGGCGAGCTTGCCGTGGAACTTGGCCATCTCGAACTTCACCAAGGGAGAGTCGAAGATGACGAACTGCCCGAAGATCCTCTTCCACCCGGCGTATTTGTAGTAGTGCTCGCCCTCGCAATACTCGAAGACCATCCGGAGGCGGGGTGCCGAGTCCTCGGTGTAGTACCAGACCTTGAGGGCAACCCCCATCCGGCCCTGCTCCTGCGTCCGGTCGAGGAGCTGCACGGTGTTGACACCGGCGAAGTTGAAATCCACCTTGAACTTCCAGAGGTCCGGGAACTCGTCGAAGGCCGCAAAGGCGCTGTAGGAAGGCTCCATGGTGAAGTGGACGTTGATCTTTCCGAACCTCATCCAGATCTTCCAGAAGTCCTCGATGAGTGTCCGGTTGACGATCCTCTTCTGATTGCTGAGGTCCGCAACGTCCCTCGTGATCGCCTGGGTCTTCCGCTCCAGTTCCGCATCCAACTGCGAGAACCAGTCCTCCTCCTTAGCAGCTTCCTTTGGCGCCATGGTGCTCCCTTCATGGCGTAATTGGCCTCGGGCTTTAAAAATGTTGCTCCATGCTGTGGATGACTGGACTGATTGTCTAGCCCCCTTTTCCCGCCGACCGAACGGACTTGAAAAGCATTATTACCTAGGCAATAGGTTGCGGTCTCAATGGACATATTGGCAGAATTCATGAACTTCCTGAATCAGTATTCTGCCGATCCGTTCTCCTATGGCATCATCTTCTTCCTCTACTCCATCCTCGCCACCATCATCCTCCCGATACCGGTCGAGCTCGGGCTCATCTGGAACCCGGGCACCCCCTTCATCATGAAGGCGCTCATCCTCGGCGCGGGGAAGGCCGTCGGCAGCGTTCTCGTCTTCTACATAGGCTTCAAGATTGAGGGGAGGATCAGGGGGTGGTCCCAGAAGTGGGGCTGGTTCCGGTGGTTCGTCGAGAAGTCTCAAGCGCTCGTTGCCAAGACGAGGTACGTCGGGCTCTACCTCCTCCTCAGCATTCCCGGGATGGTCGACACTGTTCCGGTCTACGTCTTCTCCCTTTTCAACCGGGAGGGCCAGGTGCTCGAGCTGAAGTACTTCGTCCTCGCGAACTTCCTCGGGGGGATCACTAGGGTCCTCATCCTTTACGCCATGTTCTACGGCCTCGGTATCAACTGGTTCGGAAGCCTGTGATTTCCCTGTCGAATTGCCGTCTGACCGGGACCAGCCAGATTCGATTTGTGGAAAGATTTAAGTACGGAATGGGAATTCAATGATAATGGCTCAGAGGAACGGCATTCTCGGCATCCTTGACGGCTATGATAAAAGCGAAATTATCATCGCCACCCTCTGCTCCCACTCATCCCTCCAAATATTCCACGGCGCCAGGCGCGAAGGCTTCAGAACCCTCGGCCTCGCGGTCGATCAGAAGACGAAGTTCTACGATGCCTTCCCCCTCGCCAAGCCCGACGAGATCCTGCGATTTGAAAGTTACGACGAGATTCTCGATCGGGCGGACGAGCTGACCCAGCGCAACGTTATCATCATCCCGCACGGGTCGTTCGTCGAGTACATGGGAACCGAGAGGTTCGAGAGGCTTCGGGTACCGACCTTCGGGAATCGGGCGGTGCTCAATTGGGAATCCGACAGGGAGAAGCAGAGGGAGTGGCTTGTGTCGGCAGGAGTTGAGATGCCTGCGAAGGTTAGCGACGCGAAGAAGATCGATCGCCCGGTCCTGATCAAGTACCATGGTGCAAAGGGCGGGAGGGGCTTCTTCGTTGCGAAGGACTACCCGGACTTCAAGCTAGGGATCGACGACACCCAGCCCTATACGATCCAGGAGTACATCCTCGGCACCAGGTACTACCTTCACTACTTCTACTCCCCCATAATCAAGGAAGGCTACTCCATCGGAGAAGGAAGCCTCGAACTTCTTTCTATGGACAGGAGGGACGAGAGCAACATCGATGAGATGTACAAGCTCGGCGCTCAGGAGGAGCTCAATAAGCTCGGACTCTTTCCCACCTTCGTGGTCACGGGGAACATACCGGTCGTGGTGAGAGAAAGCCTCCTCCCGAAGATTTTCGAGATGGGGGAGAGGGTGATCGCCCGATCGATAGAGCTATTCGGGGGCATGGTTGGTCCGTTCTGCCTGGAGTCGATCGTCACAGACAAGCTCGAGTTCAAGGTGTTCGAGGTCTCCTCGAGGATCGTGGCGGGAACGAACCCGTTCGTGACGGGCTCGCCATACTCTGACCTGATCGAACCTGAGCTGAGCACCGGACGGCGGATAGCGAGGGAGATCAGGATTGCGAAGGAGAAGGATCTCCTGGACAAGATTGTATCCTGATCCTTCTATCCGGTTCCGTTCCTTTCCGGAGGGTCTACCAGCCGCGTTCCTGGAGGCGCTGCTCGGGCTTGATCGCGGATATCTCGATGCCCTTCATCGCGTCCCCTAGCCCCTTCGAGATTTCTGCGAGGATCGAGGGGTCGTCATAGTGAGTCACCGCCTCCACGATCGACCGCGCCCTCTCGTCGGGGTTCTCGGACTTGAATATTCCCGATCCGACGAAAACTCCGTCCGAGCCGAGCTGCATCATCATCGCCGCATCCGCGGGAGTCGCAATTCCACCGGCCGCGAAGTTGACCACTGGGAGCCGCTGAAGCTCGGACACCTCCTTGACGAGGTAGAACGGCGCCTGGATCTCCCTTGCCACCGTCATCATCTCCTCGCCCTCCTTACCCCTCAGCTCGCGGATCTTCCCCATGATGGCCCTCTGGTGCCTTACCGCCTCGATGACGTTCCCCGTCCCGGCCTCACCCTTCGTCCGGATCATCGCCGCACCCTCGTCGATACGCCTCAACGCCTCGCCGAGGTCCCTGGCGCCGCAGACGAACGGGACGGTGAACCTCTTCTTGTCAACGTGGTAGAACGGGTCGGCAGGGGTGAGGACCTCCGACTCGTCGATCATGTCGACTGCCAGGGCCTCGAGTATCTGCGCCTCGACGAAGTGCCCGATCCTGCACTTCGCCATGACCGGGATCGTGACCGCGTCCATGATTTCGAGTATCTTCTGCGGATCCGCCATTCGCGCGACTCCCCCCTGCACTCTGATGTCCGCAGGCACGCGCTCCAGGGCCATCACCGCGACCGCTCCGGCCTCCTCCGCAATGCAGGCCTGCTCGGCGTTGGTGACGTCCATCACCACCCCTCCTTGCTGCATCTTCGCAAAACCTCTTTTCACGAGTTCGGTTCCGAACCGGAGCCTGGTCAGATCCAACTCAAACGGCATTCTTCTCACCGATTCGGGTTAGCCGTGCCCTCTTATTTATGAGTTTCGAAAAGACCTCGGGAATCCAGGTGTCCTGGTGCGTTTGTCGTATCCGCCTTCGTTCGGGAACCTTCGGAAGAGGAAAATCTAAAATAGACGGCGCTTATCTCTCGCCCCGATGGTCTCTCAACGAGTGAGCCGCGTGACCGAATCTGGAACGGTCAAGATATCGAACCTTGTGAGCAAGATGAAGCAGGAGGGCGTCGAGATTCTCTCTTTTTCTATGGGGGAACCGGATTTCCCGACCCCCGACAACATCACCGACGCCTGCGTGAAGGCCCTGAGAGACCACTTCACCCACTACACCCCCTCCGCGGGGATACCCGAGCTGAGAAAAGCGGTCGCGGAGAAGAGCAAGAAGGAGAATGTCATTCCGTGCGAGGCAGGGAACGTCCTCATCATCCCGTCCAAGCAGGCGATCTTCATGAGCATGATGGCGATGCTGGACGAAGGGGACGAGGTCATCCTTCCCGACCCCTCCTGGGGCACCTTCGAGGCGTGCGTCAGGCTCGCTGGCGGCGTCCCTAGATTCCTGAGGCTCGAAGCAGAAAGGGACTTTCGGATGTCCCCGGAGGCGATGGCGGAGGCGATCAATCCCAGGACGAGGATGGTGCTGGTCAACTCCCCTTCGAACCCGTGCGGCGCGGTTCAGAACAAGGACGATCTCAAGGGCATTGCAGACCTCGTCAAAGACCACGACCTGACCGTCCTGGCGGACGAGGTGTACGAGAAGATAGTCTTTGGGACGAAGCATCACTCGATCGCCTCCTTTGACGGGATGTTCGAGCGCACCATCACGGTGAATGGCTTCTCAAAGACATACTCGATGACGGGGTGGCGCATAGGCTGG
>DYTM01000077.1:5462-6768 GCA_020725985.1 Methanomassiliicoccus sp. | reverse complement strand
TAATCCTTCTGAACGACGTACTTCTCCGGGATCGCTTCCACTTCCTGATCGGTGATTGTCGGGGAGCCGTTGAAGAGCACAGCGAACTCCGCCGCCGCCTTGATGTGATCGATCGGCCCCATCTGAAGCACGAAGACCTTCGGCCTCTTTGACAGGTACTTGTACAGGTTCTCCCTGTCCCCCCTCTGCACACCTCCGAATGCGAGCGCCGCCCTGATGGCGAAGTTGAGTCCGTGAATGGCCTGGGTGAACTCCCCGACAGGGTAGAGCATCCTGTCCAGCCCCATCTTGATGTTCTCGTCCTTCAGCTGGCGGATGGTGTCGAAGGTGGCGATGATCAGCATCCCCTTGCCCTGGCAGTCCCGAACGATCTTGGCGAGTTTCTTCGGGTCCTCGGCGCAGCCCACGAGCACCGCCGCCCCGGGAATGGTGTCGTCGACGAAAGCTATCCCCAGCTCCCTGAGGATCTTGTCCGGGACGAATCCGCAATATGGTGTGCCTTCGTAGGGCTTGTCAGTCTCGAGGTACTTGAGCCCCTCCACGATCTCTGCGGCGATCATCGTGGCTTCGCCAGCAATGAGAGCGTTCTCGTAAGTCGCCTCCTCCCTGATCTTCCCTCTCACCTTGCCCAAGATGGCAGGCAGATCGGAGAGCTTCTTCGCCTCTCTGCCGTCCCAGGCGTAGAGGGAGGGAAGCTCGAACCCCGTCTCGGGATACTCGATCGCCTTGTCGTATCCGAACTTCTCTATCGCCACCCCGAGAAGCTGGTCTGCGTAGCCGACGGCGATGATCCCGCCCTCGATCGCCATCTCGTACAGCCTCTTCCGGGAGATCGGCTCGCCCTTCTCTATGGCGTACTTGTTCGGGAGTCCCAGGACCCAGCGCCTGTACTCTACGGTGTTCCGAAGCTTCTCAGCGGCCTTGTGCGGGTCCCTCTCGAAGATGAAGTAGCCGCCGTACACGTCCCTCGCGGTGTTCTCGAGGACCTCGGTGACGAGCGACGAACCATAGATGAAGTTGATCGTGCCGACGTGCACAGGGAGGCCGAGGGAGACGGCCCAGGTCCCGATCGAGACGGCCTTCTCGTGGTTCGCCTCCGGGGCACTCGCAACAAATGGGATTTGGTGAACATCGACCCCGAACTTGTCTGCGATCGCGGTCGCGAGGTTCGCGGATCTGGTGTTGTCGACGCACGACCCCTGATGCCATATCGGCGGAAGCCTCACCTTGTTCTTCTCTCCCAGCTCGGCAAGGAACTTCTTCAATCCCTCACCGGCGTACTTCTCGGTCGCATCCGGGGAGAGCA
>DYTM01000077.1:0-5452 GCA_020725985.1 Methanomassiliicoccus sp. | reverse complement strand
CCTGCTTTGCGAACGCCCCGGCCGAGCAGCCGGTGGCGAGGACCAGAACGTCGTTCTTCAGCAGTTCCTTGACGATCGTCGTGTGGTTGTAGTCCTGAATCGCCTTCTGGTTGTTGCATCCTGCCATCAAGGCGATTCCCCGTATCTTGCCCTCCCGGATCGCATCGACGATGTGCATTATCGGATCGCTGGAATTGAACTTGGAGCACAGCTCCTCGATCTGCTCGAGGCTGAACCCGGCCACCACGTCCGACTTGTAGTCCGGCACATTTGCCTTCGTCTTGTCCCTCTTCTTGAACGCCTCGATCGCCATCTGGACGATCGCCCGGGCGCTCTTCTCCGCGTCCTCCTCCCTGAACTGGATGTGAGTCGAGTATGGGATATGGACGTTGGACATGGTCGTCACCATCTCGGTGTGGAGGCAGGAGCATATCTCCGCCAGCGAGGGCATGATGCACTGGTAGTCGACGGCCATCAGGTCCACGACGCCGGTTGCGAGAGCGAGTTCCTGGGAGGCGAAGTTCGCTGCCATCGAAACCCCCTTTCTCATCAAGGTCTCATTTCCGGTGCAGCAGACCCCTACGATGTTGATACCGGAGGCACCGGCGGCCTTCGCGTCGTTCTCCATCTCCCTGGCCACATCCACGACGACATCGCTCAGCACGGGGTTGTGCCCGTGGACCGCGATGTTGACGGCATCGGGCTTCAATGCGCCCAGGTTCGCAAAGGTGTGGACCAGCTTCGGGGTTCCGAACAGGATATCCGACAGGTCCGTCGAGATCTGCATGCCGTTGTAGTCGGAGATTGCGCACTTGATTCCCCCGAAAAGTATCGGTACTGGATCGGCATCGCAGCCAAGCGCGGTCCGGTGCATAACCTCCGAGATCGAATGGTCGATGTTGTCCGGCATGACGCCCTTCTCCTGGAAGAGCTTCGTGCGTGCCTTCGTGATCGTGCTGGTCGTGAAGAGGAGAGGCTTGTGTTCGTATCTCGAGTAGTCATCCAGCGCCTCGTGGACCACCTTCTTGGCCAGGGCGTTCGTCTCGACGCCCTCGGCATCAACGCCGATCCGCCTCGCTACCCTCTTGAGCTTCTCAACGTCCTTGATCCTGTAGGCGGGTGCTTTGCCCTCGATGGCCTTGAGCATCGTCTCGGCGATGTGGCGGCCGTGCCCTGAATGCGAGGCCGCCCCTCCCGCGATGTTCCTTATGAGATTCCTCGCCACGATCGTGTAGTCCCTGGCGCCGCAGATTCCCTTGTCGGGCTTCCCCCCGAAGGGATTGATGCGGCACGGACCCTGGAGGCAGTTCCGGCAGCAGACTCCGAGCTCCCCGAAGCCGCACTGGGGCAACTGTTCATCGTAGCGGTCCCAGATCGTCTGGATATCGCTCTCTGAGGCCGCGATCATGATACTCTGCGCGCCGCTGTCGCAGGTCCTGCTCAAGCAGATCTTATCGTTTGCTTCCAAGCCAAATCACTCTCCCTTGTGAGGATACGTATGATATTTCGATCGTCCAAAGAAGAAATTCGAAAGCTCGGGGACGCCTTCGTCCCCTGACGCATCGTTTGCGTGGTCAAACTGCGCTTCGCAACGAGCAGAGACATCCAGCGATACACACCCTTGCGGGACTCGATATGGGGTTCCGCGCCTTCGGGGTCCGAGTGCAAGCAAGTCGCATGCGCAGGTGCTCAAAGTCCTTCGTCGGGGATTCCCGTAGCCGCCTGTCACGCACCAGCAACCCCTCATGTTCGCGCAGCTCCACCGTTGTTCCCTCAGGCTCCGACGGGGTCTCATCCTCGCCCCAGGACCGTGCTCGTCGCTTGTCGATGCGATCCCTTCAAGGTCGTCTTCCCTGATGGCGATTCAGTGCCGTGGCCATCCGGATTCCGGCGGGCTGACTGACGGCCATCTCTCTATTTATATTTTTGTTGCTAGACCCCTTCTGGGATTGTGAGTTTTGACAAGGTCCATTGCATGATTAGGAAACGGTAGAAAGGCGCGCGAGCCTTGAGTCAATCTGTCATGCATCTATTCGTCAATCATCGAATAGATGGTACGCCAATCGTCACTTGAGCTCACGGCAGAAGGGAATCGGGAAGGGAATTGGCGTGAGCTGTCCGCCTTGGGAGGTCAGACATCGATAATCCTGCATGCGGCCAATTCGTACCGACCCTTCAGTCCCGACACGACCTCTCTCATCTTCTCCCTGAGTGCGTCCATGTCGAGGTTCGAGTTCGTCACATCCGCGACCAGCTCGAGGGTCATTGTCTCGTAGTACACCAGTACCTTTGTGTAGACGGAGACGAGGTTGATGTTGTGTCGCGCGAGCGCGCTCGTGACCTCAAATATCGCCCCTGGCCGGTCAGGTATGATGAAATCGATCTCGGCGAGCTGGGTCTTCGGGCTCAGGAAGGTCAGGGAGAGAACCCAGGCGTCGGTGTCGCCGACCATCATGACAATCTGTCCCTCCCCGATTCCCTCGATCATTCTAACGTACTCGGACGGGATCTCGAACTCGCCATTTCTGATGATCGAGGGGGTCCTGTGCATCTTGCGCGTCGTTCTCGTCCGGATGGAAGCGCCGGGGGGAACGACTCCCTTGGTGTACCTGTCGCTGATGTGGGAAGGTTCGATCTCCATGGCCTCGACCTTGCCTATCGTCGGGGAAGCCTCCCGCTTGAGCCTCTCGAACTCCTCCTTGAGGGTGGTGAAGTCTCCATAGTAGCTCAGATCCACAAGCATCTTCCACATCATGCAGACGTTCGATATCATGCTGAGCGAGACCGAGTTGAGAATATCGATGTTCCTTTCACCGAGGAACTTCGCTATCTGAGCGCAGGCGCCGGGAACGTCCTGCATGTAGAACGTAGCGTCGCAGATCTCCCGGTAGTTCTCCGGGCCGAAGGTGGAAAGGACGATCTCGTAGCTGCTCCGGCCGTTGTAGTCGTAACGGAACATCGTGCTGAATACCTGGCTTCCGTCGACAAGGCCGAGGGGCTTGCCTATCTTCTCCCCTATCTTCACCTTAGAATCCCGCATTCTGACGAAGTCCCAAAGCCTCATACCAAGCCCGTCGGTCTAATGTGAACACCATTGATAAAACTTGTCTTTTGAGGGGGGAGATCATCCCAGGATGAGAACGGATCCTGTACTCCTCCAACTCATAGGAAGACAAAGAAAAGGTAATGGGGGCATGCCGCCCCTTATGCGGGAAAGTCCTCATCACTTGGCGCTCATCAGTTTCCTCGAGACCACCACGGCAAGAGCAGTCATGAATATCGCGAGAGCCAGCAGACCCACGATGTCTATCCATGGTGCATAGAGGGGATTGGGGTTGTGGAATATGAATGTCCTCGCTGCGTCCACGGCCAGAGTGAGTGGGTTGTAGTTGGCCACGACCCTAAGCCAGTCAGGCATCATGCTCGTGGGAAAGAGAGCGGCCGATGCGAACATCAGCGGCAGGTTCAGCAGGTTGACGACACCGAAGAGCGTCTCTTGATTCTCAACCGCCAGCGCGATCGTCGTGAACAGAGAGGCGAATGCCACGGCCAAAAGCAGCATTACGACGAACAGTCCTACAAGATCCATCGCGTTGAACGCGGGGCTCACCGAGAGGCCCGTGAGGCCAGGAATGTAGGCGAACAGCAGCGCGATGATCAGGATGATGACCACCTGGACCATGGCGCGGATAGTTGATGCCGCTATTCTCGAGATGGGGATCGCGCCTCTCGGTATCGGCGCGGCGCGCAGCTTGTTCAGAAAACCGAAACGTCTGTCCCAGACGATTGACATGCCCCCGAACATCGTGGTGAACAGAGCCATGACCCCCAGCATTCCCACCGCCATGTACGAAAAGTAGTCAGGGGCGCCAGCGAAGAAGGATTCGAACACACTCGGCGGCGTGCCGGGAGGTAGCAGCTGGCTCAGATTGAACGCCTGACCGAAAAGAGCCAGCCACACAATCGGTTGGATGAGGGTCATGAATATCTGGATCTTGACGCGGTACCAGTGCTTCAGCTCGCGCACCGTCAGAGCCCATGTCTACCTTATCATCTCACCGCCTCCTCCTCATATGAAATGCCGCTGTTCTTGCCTGGGACTTGTTCATCGATCCCGATTGCTCAGTATCCCTCAATGACCTTCCAGTGTACTCAAGGAAGACCTGATCCATGTTGGGGCGCTCCAAGCTGACGCTTGCGACAACCCCTCCGGTGTCCGTGAGTGCCTTGAGGACGACCGGCATGTTCGTCTCGCCCTTGAGAACCTTCACCCTGTACTCCGTGCCTTCCCTCTTGACTTCCACAACGCCTTGAACGCCCTGGATGATCGGGGTGAAGTCCTTCTCCCCTTCCACCCTTATCTGGAGAACATCCCCTCCGAGCGATCTCTTGAGAGTGGCAGGCGTGTCGAGGGCCATGATCTTGCCGTAGTCTATGAGCCCTATCCGATCACAGAGGGAATCCGCCTCCTCTAGGTAGTGGGTCGTCATGAAGACAGTCATGTTGTGCTTCTGCTTCAGATCCTTGATGTGATTCCACATGACGGCGCGCGTTTGAACGTCCAATCCCAGCGTCGGCTCGTCGAGGAATAGGATGCGGGGACGGTGTATCAATCCTTCCGCGAGCTCCAAGCGCTTCCTCATGCCTCCGGAGTAGGTCTTGACCATCCTGTCCGCGGCATCCTCCAATTTGACGAGCCCGATCAGTTCATCTATGCGCTCGATGGCATCCTTCTTCGGAACGTTGTACAGAGTTGCCTGAAGCATCATGTTCTCCCACCCAGTAAGGTCATCATCGACCGTCAGTTCCTGCGGCACGAGACCAATGATCTTCCTGACCCTGTAGGCGTCCTTCATGACATCGATTCCCATAACGGTCGCCGAGCCGCTGGTGGGTTTCAACAGGGTCGTCAGTATGGAAATCGTCGTGGTTTTGCCTGCTCCGTTTGGTCCGAGGAATCCAAAAATCTCTCCCTCCTCCACCTGGAAACTGACGCCGTCGACTGCACGAATTGTTCCGTTGAAGATCTTCACCAGATTGTTCACTTCGATCATCGCGCTCATCATGCATCACCTTTCTCCGATTCCCTTTCCTTCTCGAGCTCCTCCAGTTCCGCCTGGATGGCGGCAAGCTTGGCGGTGAGGTCTTCTTTCGCAGTTTGGAGCATTCTCAGCCTCTCCTCCGGAGCGATTCGTTCCTGTTCGAATATCTGCGAGAACGCGCGGGGGCGGATCGCGAGCCTGTCACCGCGCAGGGCCGATGCCACCCGATCTATCATCTGAAAATACCGATTCATGAACTGGATGTCCCCGGGGAAATCCATTACGCCTTCGGACACGAACCCCTCTCCATCGCTGGTGAGAGAGTAGTACTCAGTTCCATCCTTCACGGTCGACCGGACGAGACCATGCTCCTCCAGCCGCTTGAGGGCGGGATACACCGATCCCGTCTG
>DYTM01000076.1 GCA_020725985.1 Methanomassiliicoccus sp. | reverse complement strand
TGGTGTACTCGGTCGATGACGCCGTGATGATGTCGAAGGAGGGCGAGGTCGTTTTTATGGCTGTGGGGTTCGAGACGACTAGTCCCACCGTCGCCTCGGCGATCGATGCTTCCCCTCCTGAAGCATTCTCAATCCTCAGCTGTCATCGCCTGGTTCCTCCGGCCCTCGATGCAATTTTCCAGATGGGGGAGGTCAAGGTAGACGGATTGATCCAGCCGGGGCATGTCAGCGCGATCATCGGCCTTGATCCATACCGGCCTCTCTCGGAGCGGTGGCAGGTGCCTCAGGTAGTCGCGGGCTTCGAGCCACTCGACCTCCTCATGGCGGCATACATGCTTTCGGTTCAGGTGTCGGAGGGGAGGGCGGAGGTGGAGAACGAGTATGGGCGGGTCGTCCGTCCCGAGGGCAACGAGCGGGCGCGCTCCCTTCTTGACAGGGTCTTCAGGAAGACCGACAGACCTTGGAGGGGGTTCCCGATGATTAGGGAAAGCGCGTTGGAGCTAAGGCCTTCCTACGAGAAATACGACGCGAGGGCGAAGTACCGCGACCTTCTCGTCGGTCTGCCGAGACTCGATGAGCTAGAAGGCTGCAGATGCGGCGAAGTGCTTCGGGGACTGATCTCCTCGGAGGACTGCTCCCTTTTCGGAACCGCCTGCATCCCCCAGAATCCTATGGGGCCCTGCATGGTCAGCCGAGAGGGAAGCTGCAACATCACCTACAGGTACCGGGGCGGTCGGGGACTTGATGTGGTCTGAACGACTCCTTCGGTCCGAGTGGTGCCTCAGGTACCCCGCGGCAGAAGCATCTTGATCGCCAAGATGAGCGACCAAATCAAGAGACAGATGACGGCTACCGCCTCGGCGAGCGGGACGCTAGTGAAGGATAGGAAGAGGAGGGAGATGACGACAGCGGCCCCTGTGACGGCACCGGGGATAGGTCCAAAGGTCTCGCTCTTCCAGATTGGGACGAGGAGGAGAAGGATCGCGACAAGCGACAGCCCGAAGAAGGCATAGCTCGCCACGGTGTGGTACGCGCCAGTCGTGATAGGGAAGACTCCCACCCCAACAAGGGAGATACCGGCAAGAAGGAGCACGATGAATCCGCTCGAGGCCACAAGTGTTCTCGGGAGCGCTCTCCACAGGCCGATCGCGAAGAGGAGGCCAAGGACTCCCTCAAGGATCACTCCCGCGTTGAAGAAGAGCCTTCCAGGTCGGTCTCCACCCAACTCGCTCAGGGTCTCCTCCCCGAGTACCCAATGGCCATCTGCAAGGACCGCAGCGATCCACATGGTCGAGAAGAGAAGAGCGCCTGCGAGACCGGCGATCGCCCCGATTCGGACGATATTCATGGTGCCGCGCTTCATCATCTCGTAGTAATGGAGCGGAGCCTATATCTCCGTAGCGTTGGATTCTGGATGTCCTGATCACCTCCTCGGTTTCGGACACGAGGGCAGGGCGAAACCTTATTGGGTGATGAAGTGCTGCGGGTTCCTATCTCGGCGTCGAGACGAGATTGAAGAGTGATCCTGTGGACCAGAAGGTTGCTGCAGGTCTCGCGAACAGCCAGGGGGCACCCGGCAACGGTGCGCGAGGCGTTTCTGGAGCAAGCGAAATCAACAACGGAGACTCCAGGAAGGCGAAGGTGGTCTGCGTCGCTCTCACCTCCCCAGGGAAGACCATGAAGCTCTCCGGATCGTCTCCCGAAGATGTAATGATGGCCCTGCAGAACTCGGCGCTGTCCTGGATCAACTTCACCGTGGATGATTTTGATACGGAAGGGACCGAGATCGCGACGAAGCTCGGCTTCGGGGATTCCCTCGTTCCGACACTTCTTGGCGGTTACTATGCCACCTTCGAGGACAGGGAGGTGGAGATGGGAATCATGCTGCCCGCGGTGCGGGCGGAGGGGCTGGAACTGAAGGTCTACCCCCTCCTCATTCTGGTCCGGAAGGGACTGATAGTCACGATCCATAGCAAAGAAGTCGTCAGGCTCGTCGCATTCGCAAGGTACGCCGACTCATACATAAGGAAGCTGCCGGAGTCGATGGCCGCGGAGGACAAGCTGACCACGATGCTCGTCCGGATTATCGACGAGACCAATTCGAGGAACTTCGAGCACCTGAGGGAGATCGAGGAGCAGGGCGACAAGATGAGCGAGACTCTTCTCGATCCGAAGTCCCCTCGGATGGAGATCGGCCGCCATATATACCAGATCAAGCACGCGCTGATCACCTACCTGAACACTCTCTGGAGAACCCTGGATGTCATTCATTCGCTCAGATACGGCGACGCAGATCTGGTGACGGACAATCCAAAGGTCCTCGCGAAGATCGGGCTCCTGGCGGACGATGTGAACCGACAGATCGAGCTGAGCGAGCACATGTCCGAAGTTCTCGCGTCCGGACTCGAAGTGCTGCAGGCCCTCTACAACAACCAGCTCCAGATACTGAACAACCGGATGGCATTGGTGATGACGTGGCTCACGATACTCGGCACCGCTGTCCTCGTTCCGAACACTCTGGCCACGATATTCGGTTTCGCGTTCGGTGTGGATTCCACCACCCTCCTCTGGGCGATGCTGGTTCTGATACTCTCGACGGTGAACGCCACCTTCCTCGCATACTGGTGGGTCAAGAGGAGGGTCATCATCCCCGCGAGCGCAGAAGAGGTATCGAAACTCTGAAAGCACCTTTGGAGAGTCGAAGGTGGAGCGGTCCAGATAGCTCTCCAAAAGATTTATTAGCTCTCAGCTGGAATAGTGCTTTCATCCTTGCATGGATGATGCAGGGCAAGTGAGGAGGAATTCACTTGACATCACAGAAACTGAAAGACCTATTGAACAAGGCGATTGCAAGGGAGATTCAGGTCGCCGTACAGTATATGTGGCAGCACGTGCAAGTGGCAGGTCCCGAGCACTTTGCGGTGACTGGCGAACTCAAGAACATCGCGATCACTGAGATGAAGCATGCTGAGAAGATCGCGGAGAGGCTCTGGTATCTCGGCGGAGTTCCGACGACCAAGCCTGCGCCGATCGACGTTGGGGGAGAGCTCTTAGCAATGGTGGACAACGACATCAAGGCGGAGATTGAGGCCATGGTGCTCTACAAGGAGATCGAGAAGGTAGCCGAGGACGAGGGGGATGTCACCACCAGGTTCATCTTCGAGGAGATCCTCGAGGACGAAGAGGAGCACCACGACTTCTTCACCTCGCTGAAGGAAGGAAGAAAGAAGAAGTAGAGAGGTCCTGGAGACTGCCGAATCGCTTCGTCATGCGCGAACGGGAGCGGGAGCATTGCACTTCCTCTGGCAAGCGCTCTATTCATTTCTCATTTTTTTCCACGTTTAGCACCCGCTCAGTAGCATGATTTCGCGTGAAGCAGCTGGCAAGGTCCGGGTGTGAATCCTAACCCGTCACACGCATCCAGCAATGCCTTCCAGCCGAAGTTCAAAGGCCGAATCTTATATACTCGGATTGCGTCATTTGATTGGGGTTCTGATGGTGGAAATCAGATCGGGTGACGAGCTGGCAAACTTTCTCCGAAAGGCTCTGGAAATCGAGGCTGGCTTCGAATCGATATCCCAGTGGGAGGGTTACATCAACCTCAAGAAAGACGAATTCAGGGACGTCGTCTTCGAGTTGATTTCAGAGTCGGAGAAGCACAAGTCGATGGTCGAGGACCTCATTTCGAAGACGAAGAGGCCCTCGAGCTCTGAGACCGCACCGCTTCAACCCCACGCCTTCAATTTCAAGAACAAGACGGAATTCGAGATTATGATGGACCTTTCAAGATACGAGAAGCTCGCCTACGACATCTATCTCAACATCCGGGATGCCCTCAAGGCGTCGGACATGTCGAGGCTTGTGGAGGAGGGCGATGCACCCCTCTTCTTCTCCACGCTCGACCACCTCATACGGGAAGAGGCGGATCACGCCGCCCAGATCGCAAGTTACGTCGGTAGGGTGGAGAGGATCAGGTAGTCCAGAATCAATCAGCGTTTGCTGGAGGGCATAGGACTAGAGCGGCATGTGCAGCAGGTAGGTATTCCCCTCGTACTTCGTCTCCACCTTGAGTCCGGAGGAGTGGAAGAGGTTCAGCATCGGTCTGTTCTCCGCAAAGACCTCGGCGGCGAACGCCTTTATCCCCCGCTCCCTTCCGATCCGGACCAGGATATCCATCAAAGTAGTCCCGATGCGCTTGTTCTGCCAATCGTCGTTGACCGCAAAAGCGACCTCCGCAACCCCCGTCCTTCTATCGAGATCGTATCTCCCTACGGCAATAATCCGCGACCTCTCCTTCTCCCTCACGATCGCCACGATCGCGATCTTGGCATCGTAGTCGACGTTGACGAAGTGCTGCAGCTCCCGATGGGGCATCGCCATCTTCGGCCCCATGAATCGCTGGTAGATGGACTGCTCGGAAAAGGAGTAGAAGAGGTCCTTCATCATCTCCTCGTCCGTCGGCTTGATGGGGCGGAAGAACACCTGAACGCCCTCTATGGTCCTGTAGGTCTCATATTCCTGCGGATAGGGGAGGCCCCGGTACGGGACCTCGGACTGGTCCAGGAAGACGTATCGATGGAATTTCGCCGCAGCCATGAGTTCCTCCCGGAACTTCGGGTGGGCGATGTTGATCATTGCGAGGGCCCTCTGCATTATGCTCTTCCCGTGGAGATCGGCCACGCCGTGCTCGGTCACGACGTAGCGGACGTCGCCCCGCGTCGTCGTCACACCCGCCCCCTCCGACAGCCGGGGGACTATCCTCGAAACTGCCGTCTCCTGAGCAGTGGACGGAAGGGCGATGATGGGCTTCCCCCCCTTGGATCTTGCCGCTCCCCTCATGAAGTCCACTTGGCCGCCAAGGCCGGAGTAGAACATGTACCCTATCTGATCAGCGCAGACCTGACCCGTGAGGTCCACCTCGAGGGCGGAGTTGATCGCCACCATGCCGTCGTGCCTGCCGATGAGACAGGGATCGTTCGTGTAGCTGGACGGGTGAAACTCGATGACGGGGTTGTTGTCCACAAACTCGTAGAGCCTCCGCGTGCCCATGCAGAACGAGGCGACAATCTTCCCCTGGTGGACGGTCTTCCTCCTCCCGTTGACGACACCCATCTTGACGAGGTCGATCAGCCCGTCCGAGAACATCTCGGTGTGGACACCGAGGTCTTTCTTGTCCTTCAAGTGCCTGAGCACCGCGTCCGGAATCGACCCGTATCCCATCTGGATCGTCGAGCCGTCCTCGACCAGATCCGCAACGAACCTCCCGATTCTGTCAGTCTCTTCCTGTCCCCCTCCGTCATCGGCCCGCCATTCGAGCAACAGCTCGTTCCCTTCCACCACGAAGTCGAGGTCGGAGATGTGGATGAAGCTGTCCCCAAGAACCCTGGGCATGTGCTCGTTCACCTGGGCGATGACGACGTTCGCGGCTCCGGTCGCGGTCTTGGTGATATCAACCGACACCCCGAAGCTGCAATAGCCGTGCTCGTCGGGAGTGGAGACCTGAATGAGGGCGACGTCGATCGGGATCTTCCCCGCCTCGAGCAGGCGAGAAATCTCTGACAGGTACACGGGGGTGTAGTCGGACCGACCTTCGTTGATGGCCGACCGAAGGTTCGGGCCGATGAAGAAGGCGTTCAGCCGGAATCTGTCAGTGAACCTTTCCTCGGCATAGGGAGTGAGGCCGAGCGAGATCGTCTGAACTATCTCGTTGTCAGCTAGGCGATCAGCTCTTGCGATGAGGGCCCTCAGCAGGGTCTGCGGTTCTCCGCATCCCGTCCCTATGAAGACCCTCTGCCCTCGCTCTATGAGGTCGACGGCCTCCTCGGGGGTCTTCAACTTGCTCTTCCATTGCTCCTTCCAGTCTGGGGCCAACGCCTCACCCTCTCCTATCGTATGACTGAGGCCAGTATTTCAACATGTCTGTTTTGTTGTCGGGGGCGATCCTCGATCGCATTCGCTGCCGTGCGGTCGGCCGATTGCCATTCCTCGAGCGGGACGGTTACTTTTTCCCTGCGGCAGCGGCTGCCTTCTTCACTTCCTCGATTGCAGACGGGTCCTCGATCGTCGAAGTGTCCCCGAGGGGTTGGTCCGAGACGACTGCCTTTATCAGCCGTCTCATGATCTTCCCGCTCCTCGTCTTCGGGAGCCTGCTGACGAATGCCATGTCTCCAATGACGACGACCGCGCCCATGTTCTTCTTGACGAGTGTCTTGAGCTCGGCCTTCATCTGCTCGGACGGCGTATTTCCGGGTTTGAGCACGACGAGGGCGAAGGCGACCTCCCCCCTGAGCGCGTCCGGAATCCCGACCACCGCCGTCTCGGCCACCGCGGGATGCAGGAGAAGGACTGATTCAATCTCGACCGTCCCGACCCTGTGGGCAGATATCTTGATGATCTCGTCGAACCTGCCGACGAACCAGATGTATCCGTTCTCGTCCCTCGAAGCCCCGTCCCCCGTGTAGTAACAGCCCGGAATCCTGCTCCAATAATCCCTCTTGTACCTCTCGGGATCCCTCCATATTGTGGGAGTAAGGCCGGGGAACGGCCTCCTGATGACGAAGTTGCCCTCGACACCTGCCGGAAGCGGTTCTCCCTTGTCGTTGACAATATCCACCTCGATGCCCGGGAGGGCGATCGTCGCGGATCCCGGCAGAATCGGGAGTACTGCGATACCGAGGGGATTGCCGACTATCGGTCCGCTGGTTTCCGTCTGCCACATGTGGTCCGTCACGGGTATCCGGTCCCCGAAGACCTTCTTCGAGAGCCACTCGTATGCAGGCGGAGTGAGGACCTCCCCAGCGCATACGACAAGTCG
>DYTM01000075.1 GCA_020725985.1 Methanomassiliicoccus sp. | reverse complement strand
TCGAACTGCATTAGCCCCCCTTTCCCCGTCCGAGTCAAAAGAGTAGAGGTCAATCGTAATCCTCAATCCTCCTCTGGTAAAGGAAGTCCCTGAGGACCCCGCTGTGCCTCGTCCATGTCTGGATAGGGATGTCCATCCTGGTGGCGATGTGGGCTAGGGCATCCGAGAGTCTTGCGAACTTCGATGGTTTCTGCCTCAGCGCCATCCTGACATTCTCCCTCACATTCCAGACTCCCACCGGCATGATGTAGCCGGGATGGGCTTCTCTGAAAATGACCGCTCCCGCCTGCCTTCTTTCCCTGGTAAGAAGTTCGTTGACCGCCAATCTGGCAGCGTAGTAGCAGCCTCCTATCTGAGCGTATTCCTTCCGGCCGTCGAAGAACTCGTGGTCGCTGATCATCTCGATCTGCTTCCCGGTCGGGTTCCAAGCGGTGTTGGGGTACCAGGCCTCAATCAGCTCGTATCTCCAGGTGGTCGGAAGCATGAGGACAGTCCACCTGTTGTCCAACTGATCCCAGTCGTAGGTCCTGAACTCGTTGATCAAAGGATAGGTCTTGGTCTTCTCAAGCATAGATTTCCCGATGATGTCGTCCACCGCGGTGATGCTCCATCGGGTCGGCACAAACCTCCGGTTCTTTTCGATCCCGAAGGCCCCGACGCTGAAGGCTTTCTGTATCCTCGAGACCAGCACATCATTCTGATAGAGTGCGACGACAGCCTCCACAGCACGGAGGTCCGTGTCGTAGAACGCCTTCTCAACCCTTTGGTCGAACTTCGGATTCCCTATGGAGAGGTCTCGGAGCCTCGCCGACGGCCCGAACGGCTGGATCTCGTCGTCCAGAACGATTCTTCCTGCCGGCTTCTTCTGGAAGGCGGCCTCCACCTCCAGAGGGTTCACAGAGAGGGCGAGCTCCCTGGTGTGGTCCACAATCCTCCCGCATGACTGGAAGTCCATGACGTTGATCCTGTGCTTCCCCCGGACGAGGGAGAAGCGGAAGTCAACAATCTCATCGATGCTCTTCCCCACCCACAGCTCTGGGGTGTCCATGATGGAGGTGTCCCCGATAATCGGCGGCACCAGCGGTCCAACGTCCACATTGGGGTATCCAAACCTTCCCACGAACACCCCCGGAGGGGAATCGCCATACAGATCCAGGGTGTCGATGAGTCTTCGGGCTCTATTCTGGGAATAGAACTTCACCATGAGGGGACATCTGTCCTTCCCGCACAGCATCTTCGAGCCCTTGCAGAGGGCGCAAAGACCGCTCGATGATTGACTGCTGCGAGAGACTGAGGCTGTTCCGAAGGAGACCTGCCCCTCTTTGGGTCGAGCTTCTATCATCACCACTCGCTCCCATCAGAAGCGCGTCTCTATTTCATCTTTGCTCAGACATGCTCAAAAGTTGTTCATCCCGCCCAGGAGAATAGGAGGTACTTCCCCTGCTCTAGGTACTCCCCGTCCTTGATCAGCCTGATGTTCGCGCCCTTGATCGAGTATGAGCTCCCGAGCATCTCCTCGTATGTTGAGGGGGTTCTGACCGGGAATCTGGCGAACATGCGCTTCTTTCCGGAATCTCTTGAGATTCGCTCGGCCTCCTTCAGCAGCCCATGGAATCCGTCCCGCCCGTCCATCCTATTCGGATCGACAATAAGAAGTCTCAGAGAGGAGTAATCTCCCTCCTCCAACCGATGGTACGTGTGCACTACTACGACTCCTATGATGACATCATTCGCTTCCCAAAGGAGCACCTTGCCGAGATCCCTATGGACTGTCATCTCGACCTCTGCGGACTGATCTAGCCCTGGAAAGATCTTCGCTCCGATTCTCTTGACCGCTCCGAGAACAACGGCCAGGTCCCCTGCCGTGGCTTCTCTGACTGCAATTTCTCTGTTCTCGTTCACTTCTTCCCTCGCTCCGAGCACCCTCTCGACGATGAGCGTCAGTATGTCAGGTCGGTAACCCTGGGAGATATAGAAATGAAGGTTCTTCGGGATGTGGGGCATCGTCTCGAGGCCGATGATTTCGCACCCACTCCTCTTGAGGAATGTCTCGCACTCGGCCAGCAAGCCCTTCCCGATGCCAAGGTTCTGGTGCGCCGGGGCGACCTCGAATGGACCGACCCAGCCGATTCGGCCCCAGACATGAGAGTATGCGGCGCCAACAACCCTGCCGTCCTTCTCCGCCACGAAGCATCCCTCTGGCTCCCTCCACAAGTATGCCTCCATGATCTTCCTCGGTCGGAAGGGATAGACAACCTTCCTCCCCGCATCCCTGGAGGCGACGTCCGACCAGGCCTCCTGCCCCATCCTCCTCGCCTCATCGACATCGTTCATGGTCATTCGGCGGATGAAGAAGTCGTTCTTCTTCCGGAACAGGAGCGCACTCAGAGTCTACCCTCCCAGTCGTCGTTCTCAAAGGGAGCACCGGGGGATTGAGAATAAAGAAAAACAAAGAGAAATGGCAGGAAAGGGCGGTTCATCATCTCTTCCTTCTCTTGGCCTTCTGTTCCTTCCTCGCTCGAAGGCTGATGAGAGCGGCGGTCGCCCCCGCCCCGACACCGTTGTCGATGTTCACCACCACAAGCCCGGGGGAGCATGTCTGGAGCATAGAGAGCAGAGCAGCCTCCCCCTGTCCCCCCATCCCGTACCCGACTGAGGAGGGAACGCCTATCACAGGAACGTCGGTAAGACCGGATATGACCGATGGAAGCGCTCCTTCCATTCCCGCGACCACCACCAGGGCATCGCATCCCTTCTCAAGCATGGATCTGAGGGGCTCCATGAACCTGTGGAACGCGGCAATGCCCACATCATATGCTGAAACGACCTCGCAGCCCATCGACTCGGCAACGATTCTCGCCTCCTCCGCCACGCCGATGTCGGATGTTCCGGCGGTCAATATGCCGATCATCCCACTTGCCGTCCGAGCCCTCCTTCGATCGACAACCACCATCTCGGCCTTGTCCTCCCATCTCACGCCTTCGGACCCGATTGCCTCGCTTATCGCCTCGAAATGGGACCGGGAGGCCCTGGAGACTATCACAAGATCTCGGTCAGCGATGACGTGCTTGACTATTTCGGCAACAGAAGACGGCGGCTTGCTGTTGCCGAGGATGATCTCGGGAATGCCCCGGCGCGCCTGCCGTGCGTGATCGAAGACGGTGTGATTCTGAATTCTTTCGAGGAAGTCGAGCTTCAGTAGCTTTTCCGCCCCCTCCTCGTCTATCTCCCCCCTTCTGTACCGCTCCAGTGTGTCGCGGATATTCATGGACGCCTTATCGACTACGTCCTTATTTCTCTTTTCTTCTTCGAGCGCGCAGCCTGGGAAGAGGGTGCTCGGAACTTTCTTTATGCGGACTGCGCTATTCGAGTCCGTTGTCCGCGGAGAAGAGAAAGCTGGCAAAGCTGCAACGGGTTCTCAAAGAGATGGGGAGCGTAGCAGTCGCCTTCTCCGGCGGCGTCGACAGCACGCTTCTGTTGAAGGTTGCCAGAGATGTTCTCGGCGAGAATGTGATCGCCGTCACGAGCGTTTCGGAGACCTTTGCCTCTTGGGAGAAAGAAGAAGCTCTCGATCTCGCCCGCGCCATCGGCGCTCCCCTGCGATTGATCCATACGAGGGAGATGGATGATTCCTGCTTCAGGAAGAACCCATCGGACCGATGTTACTTCTGCAAGAAATCGCTCTTCACGGAAGTTCGAAGAGTGGCGGAGGAGGAAGGGATATCGAACAACGCCGACGGCAACAATGCCGACGATCTCGGCTCTCATCGCCCTGGTATGAGGGCAGCGGCTGAGGCTGGTGTGCGAAGTCCTCTGGCTGAGGCGGGTCTGACCAAGAAGGAAATAAGGAAGATCTCGAAGGGGACGGGGCTCCCGACGGCGGAGAAGCCGCAGAACGCCTGCCTGGCGTCGAGAATCCCATTCAATGAGAAGATAACCAGGGAGAAGCTCAGGATGGTGGAAGAGGCCGAGGATTTCCTGAGATCCCTCGGCATAGATCAACTGCGCGTCCGCCACCACGGGACGATTGCGAGAATTGAGGTCGAGCCTGAGGCGATGAACACCTTGATCGAGCGCAGGACCGAGATCGCTGATCGATTCAAGGAGATTGGGTTCGTTTTCGTTGACCTTGACTTGGAGGGATTCAGGAGCGGGAGCATGTCGCTTGCCCTCGAAGGATCCGGGGCCGGGAAGCGGAAACGCTGAAAGCCGGTGCGAAGTGAGGGACTGGAATAACCCGCGGCCAACCATCACATCGAGGACTTGGTGAACTTGAGCCCTTCCACCAGTGCGGACGGCGAGAGCGTCGGCACCTCGACCTCCCACCACTTCACCCACTTCCGCTCCCTGCTCAGCCTCGAGATGTTGCTGAATATCCTGATCATGTTGTCGCTGATCCTCAGCTCCCTGATCGACTTCTCTACCTCACCATTCTTGATGAGGAACATCGCGTCCCGGGGGATCACCGAGAAATCCCCGGTCCGGTAGTTCTGGTATCTGAGGTACCAGTCATTGGTGACATAGATGCCGGAATCGACCGAGCGGATCATATCATCCAGAGTCGCATCCCCGGGTTCGACGACGAGATTGAAGGGGTGAGGACTGATGAGACCCGCGTTTCCAGTGCTTTTGACACCGAACTTCTTCGCGGTAGTGCTGTTGTGAAGGTATGTCCTCATCACCCCCTTCTCGATGATGGGGGTGTGCTTCGTCGGCAGACCCTCCGCATCCACCGGGAACGAGCCGTAGGTTCCTGGCATCGCCGCGTCATCAGCTATGCTGAACTTCTCCGAGGCAACGTTCTGGCCAATCTTGTCGGCGAGGAAGGAGAACCCGATGTCCACGTAGAACGCCGAGGCGAGTCGCCCGCACTGGCACGCCAGGTCCGCGAAGACGAGCGGGCCCAGGACCGCGGGATAGTCCCCTGGCGATCCGTCGACGGGGTCGGCCGCGAGCTTCGCAAACCTCCCCGCTTCCTCTCCGGCCGACCTCGGATCGAACTCCTTCTCCGAGGCGGATATCGAGGTCGAATGGCCCGAAGCGAGACCGTTGCCGAATGCTCTGACGGAAAGCTCAAGGGTTGACTTCTTCGCTGACGCGAACGCGTCCGCGCTCGTCTGGATCGTCACCTTTCCGTTCCTCGCGATGAGGGAGCCAGCCATCCTCTGGGCGCCCTCCTTCTTGCCTGCTTCGATGGCAGATTGAACGTATGAGACCAGATCCTTTGGGTAAAGAGATACAAGAGGCGGGTCCAACAAGCCCGGGTCGTACCCGAACGGTCCTTCTGGAAGAGGGGCGTAGACGTCGCTGGGCTGACTCGCCTTGGCGATTGCCACGATTCTCCTGGCAGAGCTCTTCAGACTTCTCTTCGAAATATCCGCGACATTTGTCCCGGCCCTCCTCTCTCTGTCTGCCACAAAGACATAGGCGGAGGTGTCTGCGATGTTCTTCGTCACAGTGATCTCGTCGTTCGAGAAGCGGATCATCATCTCCTCGCTCTCGCTCACCGTGACGACTGTGTCCGTCGCTCCCTCGGCCTTGCAGGTGGCGAGGACGAGAGAACAGATCTCGTCAGGTTTCAGCTAGATCCCCCCAGCAGAACATTGCGGAGCCTTATGTCCGGCCCCCCTGTCCACACCGGGGCGCCCTGCATCGGATCTCCCTTCCCGCAGGTGGCGGCCGAGAACTCCATCCTCTTTCCGACCGCATCCACCGCGGACCAGAGGCCGATCGTCGTGATCTCTATGACCGGATTCCTGACTCTCTTCCCCAGCTCCCCGTTCTCAATGCGATACGCTTCGAGCCCGACATACTTCTGGTTGAAGCGCCTGTCGTCAATGTTCCACTCCATGAAGTTCTTAATGTATATGCCCGACCGGATTCCCTCAAATAACTCTTCAACGGCGTGATCCCCGGGCTCCACGAATGTGTTCGCCATCCTGACTATCGGTTCCCTGTTGTATGCCACCGAGCGGGAAGAGGCGTTGCTGGCGATTCCGAAGACGCTCGCTGTCTCCCTGTTGTGAAGGAACTCGTGGATCTTGCCTTCCTTGATGAGCCACCGCTTCCTCGCCTTGACGCCCTCATCATCGTACAAGTAGAAGCCAAAGGAATGCGGGAGGGTTGGATCCTCAACGACGTTCACCGCCTCCGACCCCACCTTCATCCCTATCGAGTCCCTCTGAAGATAGGTCTCGCCAGCCTGGGCCGCCTCCCTTCCGAGCATTCTATCGGCCTCGCCGGGATGACCACTGGACTCGTGACTGACGATCCCGACGACCTCGGGACCTAGGATCACGTCGCACCGCTCGCCTTTGAAGGCCTCGCCCTCCTTGAGAATGAGGCCGAGGGTCCGCCCCTCTTCCTCAAGCCGCCGCGGCAGATCCCAGCGCTCGATCGCCTCCCAGCCAGAGGATTCCCCGAAACTCAGAATCCTTTGCACCGACCCTTTCTGAGGATCAAATGCGGTGAGAATCGCGTCCACCATCACCTTCGGGACGAGGCTCCGAACGCGCGCCCCGTCTGAATTGAATATGATCTTCTCAGTGAAGGAGGTATCGAGCGACAGATACCTTCCAGGGAGCTCCATGCCAAGTCCCTCGACGCTTCCGACGACGGCCCCGTCCGCCTCCTTCATCAGCTCCACTCTCGACTCGGTTCCGACCGCGTCGAACCCGACCCTGGTCTTGACCTCGACCCTCTCCCGACCCATCTCCGCGGGAGCCATCTTCACGGGCGTCTTGCGAAGCCTAGACGCCTGCTTGGCAGACAGCACAGCGCTTCTGACTATGGCCCGGACATCCTTCTTCGTGAGTCGGTTGGTCGCTCCGAATCCGAGTGCCCCATCCACGAC
>DYTM01000074.1 GCA_020725985.1 Methanomassiliicoccus sp. | reverse complement strand
AAACCGGGCGTGGAGGTCATCGTTGGGCTCTTCAAGGACAGGACCTTCGGGCTCAGCATCATGTTCGGGATGGGGGGAGTGCTTACTGAGCTGTACAAGGATCTCTCTTTCCGCCTGGTGCCAGCGAGTCGTTCAGACGTTGAGGAGATGATCGGCGAAATCCGAGCAGAGGCCATTTTCAGGGGATTCAGGGGAATCAAGGCCAACAAGGAGGCCCTCATCGATCTCATATCGAAGGTTTCATCGCTGGGGGATCGCTCCCGGGACGACATCAACCAGCTTGACCTGAATCCCGTGTTCGTGAGGGAGGAGGACTGCGTCGTTGTAGACGCGAAGCTCATTCTCGAGCCTTGACGGCGGGAGCTTTTAATTATGAGGGCCCGGATATCCTGCCTTGGGTGAAGAGGGGGTAGCAGGATTGGACTCTGCTGACCGGGACACACTCGCTGCCAAGTACTTCGCATGCAACACAAGGGAAAGGGCGGTGTTCGAGGCGGGCATCAAGCTCGGCACTGTCTATCATCAGTTCGTCGGCACGCCACTCAGCGCCTCCAACGTCGATGGATTGGAGAAGGCAATTGAGGACGGGGTGAGGGTGCAGCCTTTCGTGGAGGATGTCTCCGTCCGCATAGACCGCACGTCGCTGAGGCGGAAGAGGAACGAGTATGATTATCAGACGCTGACCGGTCCTATGCTTGATGTGACCGTGGTGATTAGGATCGGACGCGTCCGGGTGATAGGTCAGATGAAGTACATCGAGGAACTCAACTACCCGCTCATGTTCGTGAAAGAGGTTTCCGGTCCCTGACTGGTTTTTTTATCAAACGCAAAGATAATTAACCTTGAAGCACCATATATCCTTTTACCAAAAAACCGAGAAGGGTCAACCTGGTCTTTGTTTACGGCTTCGGTGGCGGAGATGCATAGGGGGATAAAAATCGGTATTACTGGGCTTCCTGGCGCCGGGAAGACCCACGCCCTTCTGAAGGTCATCGAAATGCTGGAAGCGGACGAGATGAAGGTCGGAGGCATGATCACCGAGCCGATCATCGACGACAACAGGCGCCTCGGGTTCTACGTCATGGATTGGCAGACAAAGAAGAGGGCGGTCCTCGCAAGCACCGACATCCACAGCAAGTTCATGGTGGGCAAGTTCGGGGTGGACCTCGAGGCCCTTGAGAAGGTCGGGGTGGGAGCACTCACCAAGGCCTGCGAGTCCGCGGACGTGGTGGTCATCGACGAGGTCGGGAAGATGGAGGTCGAGAGCGAGAAGTTCGTCAGCGCCGTCAAGGCTGCCCTCGATATCGACAAACCTATCCTCCTCACCCTTCACAAGAAGTCTCGCAACCCCCTCCTTCAGGACATAAGGAGAAGGGACGACATCCGCATACTGGAGGTCACCCCGATCAACAGGAACCTCCTTCCCTACAAGATCATGAAGTTGATGAAGGGAGAGCTCTTGTGAGCAAGATTCCTGACGGGGTCGAGATCTCCGAAGGCGGAACCAGACTCTTCGTACCGAAGTCGCATTCGGAAAGGGGACCTGGGAAGCGCGGGGAAGGGGTGTTCTACAACAGCCAGATGGCTTTCAACAGGGACATCTCCGTCATGTTCTTTCAGGGTGTGAAGTTCTCGGGGAGGGCCCTGGACGGACTTGCAGGCACCGGGGCGAGGGCTGTCAGGGTGTGCAACGAGGTAGAGGGGAGATTCCGCTTCACGGCGAACGATCGGGACCCCGCAGCATTCACTTACATCCAGGCAAACATAGAGCTCAACCGGCTGGAGAACTGCGATTCCTCGAGAAGCGACCTCAGATGCCTTCTTGCGGAGGACTCGTTCGATTACATCGACATCGACCCCTTCGGAACCCCCGTTCCGTTTGTGTCGGCGGCGATCCAGGGATGTAGGAGGCGGGGAATCCTCGGCATCACAGCCACCGACACCGCCCCCCTCGCCGGAACCTACCCGAAGAAATGCCTCCGGAGATACGGGTCCACTTCCGTCCGCTGCTCGTTCGGTCACGAGCTGGGATTGAGAATTCTTGTCGCATACCTTGCGAGAGAGGCTGCCATGCTGGATCGGGGGATTGGCCCGCTGCTATGCTTCCATGCAGATCACTACTTCCGCGTGCATCTCAAGCTGACGGAGGGTGGAGGAGAGGCGGACAAGTCCCTCCGGCGGTTGGGATATGTCCGCTATGAGAAGGACACAGGGGACAGGGGGATATCGGGCGAAGTCGATGACAGTTCCTTCGGCCCTCTCTGGCTCGGTCCACTGCATGACAATGACCTCCTCGGGGCACTTGCCGTGCCGGAACAGGCGGACCAACCTGGAAGATGCTCGAAGTACCTGGATCTTTGGAGGGGGGAACTCGACGTGCCGTTCTTCTACGATATCGACGAGATATCTTCGCTCCTGCGCGCCTCCCCGCCCCCGATGGAAGCGGTACTGTCGAGACTGAAGGAGAGCGGACAGGCCTCCAGGACTCATTTCTCCCCGACCGGATTCAAGACGGACCTGCCCCTGAAGGAGATCCTCAGTTCCCTATCTGGAATCGTTTGATTTCGATGGGGCGAGCGAACACTTTATCTAGGGAGGATATCATCCGAAAGGCGGTGAGAGACTGCCAACACTCGCCGTCATTGGCACCCAGTGGGGCGATGAAGGGAAGGGGAAGATAACTGATTATCTGGCTGAGAAGGCCGATTTTGTGGTCAGGTTCCAGGGCGGGACGAACGCCGGCCACACGATAGGAATGGGGGAAGAGGTTTTCAAGCTGCACCTCCTCCCATCGGGAATTCTCAGATCGAACACTATCGCGGTCATCGGCAACGGAGTCGTCGTCGACCTGGAAGAGCTCATGGAGGAGATCAGGCAGGTCGAGGGCAGCGGCAGGAGTACCGAGGGTCTCAGGATATCGGACCGGGCGAATGTGATCATGGGATACCACAAGGCGATGGATGGTGCCGAGGAGAGGCACAGAGGGTCAAAGGGGGTGGGGACGACCGGACGGGGGATTGGTCCCTGCTATTCGGACAAGATCTCGAGAAGCGGGATCAGGGTGTGCGATCTGCTGGAGCCTGAAGCCCTGGAAGAGAAGGTGAGGATGGTGCTTCCTATAAAGGAGAGATTGCTGGGGATCCTTGGAGGCGGGGGCCTCAATCCGCCCGAGCGGATCGTCGAGGAGCTTCTCGAATACGGCTCTAGACTTCGGAGGCATATTGTTGATACCTCTGTCCTCATCAACGAGGCGATCGAGGGCGGAGAGAATGTGCTTTTCGAGGGGGCACAGGGGACAATGCTGGACATCGATCATGGCACCTATCCGTTCGTCACCTCGTCCAACTGCATCGCTGGAGGAGTGTGCACCGGTGCGGGCGTGCCTCCGTCCTCGCTCGATGAGGTGATGGGCGTGGTCAAGGCCTACACGACCAGGGTCGGGGCCGGTCCGTTCCCTACCGAACTCCACGATAAGCTCGGTGAGCATCTGCTGCAAAGAGGCGGGGAGTTCGGCACAACGACCGGACGGCCGAGGAGATGCGGCTGGCTCGACCTCGTAGTGGTCAGACACGCGGTGAGACTCAGTGGGATCAGCTCGATCGCCATCACGAAAATCGATGTTCTGAACGGGATGAAGAAGATCAAGGTCGCCACTTCCTACAAGATCGGGGAAGAGGTGATATCGGACTTCCCCGCGAGCCTCTCCAGACTTCAGCATGCCACCCCAATGTACGAGGAACTGGATGGTTGGGAGGATTGGGAGAAGGGAAGGGCGATCGAAGTGGCGAGGAAAGGATATCGCTCGCTGCCGAAGGAGATGAGGGAATACCTCAAGTTCGTCTCCTCTAGAATGGGGGTACCGGTGAGCATCGTAAGCATCGGGCCGCGGAGGGAGGAGACGATCGATTTGGGGAAGAGGAAGTGGGGGTCGAGCTAAGGCACCGTCGCCCTGTCGAACCCCTCCAATCCGAGGGGCTTGGTGGCGTCGAGACCAACCTTGGAGGTCAGTCCCTCGCTGCTCGGATCCAGGGAGGAACCAGCGGCATTGTCGACCACGACGAGACCCCTCCCCGCCTGGAACCTGGTGGCTACTGCCCACTCGACCTGTCTATCGTCGTAGATGTCCACATCACCGTCCACAATGACCACCTTTTTCATTGAGGGGTGGCCGGAGAAAGCCGCGAGGATCGCGTTGGTCCCGTCACCCTCCTTGTTCTTCGTTATCGAGACGACACCGTGAAGCCAGCAGCATCCTCCCTCGGTAAGCCGAACCCCGTTCACCCTGGGCACCACCTGGCCGACGGTCCTGTGGATGATCGGCTCCCGGGGAAGCCCCATCAGCAGGTAGTGCTCGAGACCACCCGGAAGGACGAGGTGGAAGATCGGATTGTCGGTTGTGTACATCCTGTCGACCTCCACCACTGGCTGCATTCTCTTCTTGTCATAGGTGCCGGTGATGTCCACGAACGGCCCCTCTTCCACCGTTTCCGAAGTAATCCTTCCCTCGAGCACCATCTCGGAATACGCGGGGACCATCAAGCCAGTCTCGGTCCTGCCTACTTTGACAGGCTCCCCGAGGCATCCCGCCCTGAGCGAGCTCGCGATGGTCATCTCATCCTGGCGGTAGTCCAACGAGGTGGCGGCGGCGAGGAGGACGCAGGGACAAACCCCAATCGCGAAGGCGACCGGAAGGTCCTTTCCTTCCTCAAGGCTGGCCTTGTGCATCGTGTAGAGGTGCCTTGGAACCAGGCGGATCGCGAACCTCTTGCGGTCGAGAAGCATGAGCCTGTGGAAGGAGAGATTCTTCTTTCCCCGATGCTGGGCGACGGCGACCGCGGATGTGACGTAGCGTCCTCCATCCCCGGGAAACCACTTCGGTATCGGGAGTTTCCTCAGATCGAAGTCCTCCGAGATTCTCGTGGAAAAGGGAGGATCCTCTACAGTGACAGGGTCGAGAGGCGACGAGATTGCCTCGAGCATCTTCCCTGTGATCTGCTCCTTGGCGATGTTGAGGTAGGACGCAATTCTTTCTCTGCTCCCCCAGGCGTTGCCGATCGCTTCGTAGCCATTGAGGTTCGCGAACCTGACCGGAACCGAGGGATTGTCGAGCAGGGCCCTAGTCACGCCATATTCGAGCGGCAGGCTGCCTTCGATGTGGACGACATCCTTCATCCCAGCGACGAGACCCCGGAGAGACATGTCCATGTAATCTCCCTGGCACGTATATTAATCCTGCACAGACCGTCGCCCCGGACAAGATGCGATTTCCAATAAGAATACGTTTCCGGCCCCGATGGATCGGAGAACGAAAGGTAGAATAGACGGAGAGCGCATGGCCGCCTTGATGTCCCTCGATCGGATTGAGGAAACGATCAAGAAATACGCTCTCCAGAATGCGGTGCTCTACGGTGGGAAAGCGAATCCGAAGGCGGTGGTGGGGAAGGTTCTCGCAGAGCAGCCGGATATGAGACCCCGGGCGAAGGATATCATGGCGCTCGCCGAGATTGTCGTTCTAAGGATAAACGAGACTCCGATCGAGGAACAGCGTCAGATGCTCGAGACGATAGACGCCTCCCTCCTAAAGAAAGAGAGGACGGAAAGGATCCACGTGCTACCCGATCTTCCCGGCGCGACGAATGGGAAGGTTGTCATGAGATTCGCCCCCGGACCCTCTGGCCCGCTGCACATCGGTCACACAAGGGTCGCGATCCTGAATGACGAATATGTCAAAAGGTACGAAGGGGAGTTCGTCAACAGGATCGAGGACACGAATCCGGAGAAGATCGATCCGAATGCCTACGACACCATTCCGGAGGATCTCGAGTGGCTCGGGGTGAAGGTACACAAGACCGTCATCCAGAGCACCCGGATGGACCTCTATTACGACATTGCGCGGAAGCTCATCGACCTGGGGAAGGCCTACGTCTGCGTGTGTCCGGTCGATGAATGGAGGAAGCTGAAGGAGGAGAGCAGGGCATGCCCTCATCGGGACCGATCGAGGGAATATCAACTTGAGGCGTTCGACAAGATGCTCGACGGAGGATACCCTGAGGGGGGAGCAGTGTGCGTGGTCAAGACTGACCTGGACCATCCAAACCCCGCGATCAGGGACTTCGTCGGGCTGAGGATTGTCGATTCCGTCCCGCACCCCCGGACCGGCACCAGGTACAGAGTGTACCCGATGATGAACTTCAGCGTGGCGGTGGATGATCATTTCCTCGGACTCACCCACGTCCTCCGAGGCAAGGACCATCTGAACAACACGTTGCGTCAGGAGTACATCTTCCGGTATCTCGGCTGGACCTCCCCCTGGTACCATCACTATGGCCTCGTTTCCGTGCCGGAGGCGATCCTGAAGACCTCCGTCGTTGCGAAGGGCATCCGGAGCGGCGAGTTTCAGGGTTGGGACGACGTCCGCCTCGGAACGGTGAGGGCGATGAGGAGGAGAGGCATCACCCCCGAGGCGATCAGAGAGTACTGGATCGACTGCGGGATGAAGGACGTGGACATCCAATTCTCCTGGGAGAACCTCTACGCATTGAACAAGCAGAGGATCGATCCCGAGGCGGATAGGTACTTCTTCGTCTGGGATCCCGTCGCCGTCGACATTCGAGGTGTGGACAGACTGGAATCCTACGCCCCCCTCCACCCGAACCGCCCCGAGAGAGGAGTGAGGAGGCTGAGAATGGAGGGCGAGCCGATCCGGGTCTATCTCTGCAGAAGCGACTTCGAGTCATTTGAGGAATCGGGGAGGATTCGCCTCAAGGACCTGTGCAACCTCGAGCTTGCGGACGGCGAGGCGAGGTACATCGGAAACGATCTGGCTGTCCTCAAGAAGAAGGTAAAGATAGTGCACTGGGTGCCCGAGAAGGCCACCAGGGCCGCGGTTCAGATGCCCG
>DYTM01000073.1:3860-6974 GCA_020725985.1 Methanomassiliicoccus sp. | reverse complement strand
CACTTGGGGCAGGCGGTCACGAGAGCGCTCGCGCCGGTCTCCCTCGCCTCCCTCGGCCTTCCGGCCTGCCATTCCTTTGTGGACGAGGAGCAGTTGGTCCAGCAAGATGTCCCGCAGCAAGCCGCTATGGAGCCGCTCCTCGGCATCTCTGCGAGCTCCCCGACCGAGCCGATCACCTCCCTCGGCTCCGCCACGATTCCGGAATGTCTGGCCAACCTGCACGGGTCCTGGTAGGTGTACCTGTTCCCGTCCGAATCGAGTTGGATCGACCCTTTCGAAACCGCCTCGCCGACAAGCGCCGTCAGGCTTCTTAGCTCGAATCCAAGATGGCCGAAGTGACGGGGATAGACGGAACGGAGGGTGGAGTAGCACTCGGGGCAGAATGCGACGACCTCCTCGACGCCTGTCGCCCATATCTCCTCGAGATTCGCCCTCGCCTGGGAGAGGAACGCCTCCTCGTCCCCGAGCCAGTAGGCGTCGTGGCCGCAGCATCGCTCGGCGCTGAGGATCCGGGGCTCGATGCCCATCGCGTTCAGGAGTCTCACCGCCGCCCTCGGGATCTCAAGGAGATCCTGCCTGAGATTCCTGAAGTGGATGTCGAAGTAGGGTGTGCAGCCGACGAAGAGGAGGACGTTCGATGATTCATCGGTCCTCAGTCCAGGCTGAAGCCAGTTGACCCTCTTGGGCCGGATATGCCTTTGCGAGCTGAGATTCGAGACGATCCTGAAGATGTCCGAGTGGGTCGGAGAGGGAGGGAGCAGCTCCTTGACCGAAGGCCTCGCCTCCCTCATGAACTCGTGAAACCTGACGCCTGAAGGGCAGAGCTCGGTGCACATGCCGCAGGTCATGCAATCCCAAAGCCCCTTCTCCTGCCGAAGCTTCCCATTGATGGTCATGTCCTCGACGACCTTCCTTGGAGAGAACTCTACTGGGCCGTGGGAGACCGGGCAGGCCCAGGTGCACTTCCCGCACCCGATGCAGCTCGAGACCCCGTACTTCCTCGCAGGGGAATCAAGAGCTATTTGAATCACCCCCGAGCGGCCCGAGCTCCCTCAGCATCGCGGCGAACTCGCTTGCAGTCCTGGCGAAGAGGTCTCCCTCGGATGCAGAGATCCACTTGAGCAGGAGCCTCCTTCGGTCGATGCCGAGGAGGGAGAGCGTCTCCCCTGCCGATTCAATTCTGCCCTCCGCCACTTCGTTCCCGGAAAGGTAATGACAATCTCCCGGATGGCAGCCCAGCACCATCACGCCGTCCGCGCCCTGCTCGAAGCATCTGAGCACCATCGCCGGGTCCACCCTCCCCGAGCACATCACTCTGAGGATCCTAGTATCGGGCGAGTACTGCTTCCTGGAAATGCCCGCCAAATCCGCTCCTGCGTAAGCGCACCAGTTGCAGCAGAACGCGACGATTCTGGGGCTCCAGCTCATCCGGTCCCTCCCAGCAGCGCCGCTATCGCCTCGTCGATCTGTCGGCCAGTGAAGCCTCTGGCCTCGATTGCGTTCGAGGGACATGATACCGCGCAGGTTCCGCAACCCTTGCAGAGAGCGGGGTTGATCCTCGACACCTTCCTCCCGCTTTCGACGCTCACCCTGGCCGCGCCGAACTTGCAGATTGCCTCGCACTCACCGCACGCCCTGCACCTCTCCTCGTCCACGACGCAGACAAGCGGTGAAGTCTGGAGCATCTTTCTGCTCAGTATCGAGGCTGCCTTCGCCGCCGCGGCCGAACCTTGCATGAGGGTCTCTCTCAAATCGCACGGGTACTGGGCGCAGCCAGCGACGAAGATCCCGTCGGTGGCGAACTCGACCGGCGCGAGCTTGGGATGCTTTTCCAGGAAGAAGCCCTCGGAGCTCATCGGCACCTTGAGGATTCGACTCAGCTCCGGGATCGAGTCGGACGGCACAATTCCGACTCCCGCGACCAAGACATCCGTCCGAAGACTCATCTCCCCGTCGATCGGGGAGCTGAAGCGGAGGCGACCGCCCTTGAAGACGATCGGACCGTCGCATCTGAAGAAGCGGACCCCGGCTTCGCATGCCTCCCTGTACAGCTCCTCCGCTCCTCTCTGATAGAACATGAGGTCCCGGTACAGGATGCTAGCCTCGCCGCCCCTTCGACGGACCTCGAGCGCCTGGAGGAGCGACTTGAGGCAACAGAACCGCGAGCATCCTCGATCCCCGTTCCTCACGCCGACGCACTGAATGAACGAAACGTGAGAAGGGCTCGAGCCCCCGCCGAGCATGCGATCGAAGTCGAGGCTGCTGATCGCCCTCTCCACTTCCTGTGAGGCTGCGACGGCCGAGCCCCCGGGGGTGAGAATAATCGCTCCGGCTACGAGACTTTCGCCGTTCGAGAGGAGGACCTTGAAGCTACCGACCGAGCCTTCAACGCTCTCGACGGTGCAGCCCGTTCTCACCACGACCCCATTGTCCTCGATCGATCGGATGAGATTCCCTAGTACTGCCTTGGACTCGAGATCCACTCCTGCCTCCCTATATGACAGCAGAGTGCCGCCGAGGCGGTCCGATTTCTCGATAATCGAGGTCTCGAAGCCCATCGAGGCGAGGTCCGCGGCCGCCCTCAACCCTGCTGTGCCGCCGCCGACGACGACCGCTTTCCTCTCGACTGGAACGGCTGAGACCTCGAGCGGCTCAAGGAGCGAGGCCTTCGCCACCCCCATCCTCACGAGCTCCGAGGCTTTCCTGGTTGCCTCGACAGGATCGGCCTTATGCACCCAAGAGCACTGGTCCCGGATGTTCACCATTTCGAGGAGATAGGGATTGATCCCGGCCTTCGCCAGAGTGTCCTGGAAGATCGGCTCGTGCGTACGAGGAGAGCAGGCAGCCACGACCACCCTGTTGAGGCATTCCCGCCGAATCGTTCTGGCAATCTCCTCGAGCGCGCTCTCCGAGCAGGAGAAGAGGTTCTCCTCGACATGCACAACCTTCCCGAGGCTCTTCGCCGAGCTTACGACCGATGGGACATCAACCACCGAGGCGATGTTCGTCCCGCACCTGCAGACGAAGACCCCGATTCTCGGAGCGCCCTTCACTTCCGACCACAGTTCCTCTCCTTCGTACGCAACCACTTCTCTATCAGAGAAAGACATGAGG
>DYTM01000073.1:0-3850 GCA_020725985.1 Methanomassiliicoccus sp. | reverse complement strand
CTGGGAGGCGGCGGCCGAGGCCTCGCAGACGCTGTCCGGAATGTCCTTCGGACCGAGGCACCCGCCGGCGGCGAAGATCCCGGGCCGCGTCGTCATGACAGGACTCGCTCCCTCCGGCGTCTCAAGGAACCCGTCTCGTGCCAGTTTGATACCGAGAACAGAGGCGAATTCCCTCAGCCCCTTCGGAGGGGTTGCGGCCATAGCGAGGACGACGATATCTGCCGGCAGAGGCCTCACATTCCCAGACCCGAGGTCCTCGACATGAACGAGGAGATTGCCATCCGCTCCAGATACCTCCGCGGCCCTGCCAGGAACAAATTCCACGCCCTCTCGCAATGCTCTCTCCTTGTACCGATCGAAGTCTTTCCCGTAGGTCCTCATATCTATATGGCAGATCTGAATGCTCTCGATCGACGGCTCGTGCTCGAGGGCGACGAGGGCCTGCTTGATCGAGGCCATGCAGCAGAACCGAGAACAATGAGAACAGAACCTCGAGTCCCGTGAGCCGGCGCACTGAACGAAGACGATCCTTCGTGGCGCACGGTCGGAGCCGGGAAGGGAAAGCCTGCCTCCCGTCGGCCCAGAGGGGCTCAGAAGACGTTCGAACTCGAGCGAGGTGACAACGCCACTGTGGACACCATGGCCGAAGGAAGGGAGAAGGGCCGGATCCATCTGGTCGAATCCCGCGGTGACGATGATCGCTCCTACCTCGATCTTCTCCAGCCGCTCTTTCATTTCGAAGTCCACAGCCTCCGAGGGGCAGACCTTCTTGCACACACCGCACTTGCCTTTTGTCAGATATTGGCAGTGCGCAGGATCGATCGCGTACTTAAGGGGGACTGCCTGGGGGAACGGAACGTAGATCGCCTTCCTTTCCCCTAGACCCAGGTCGAACTCATTCGGCACCCTGGAGGGGCATTTTTCCGCGCAAATCCCGCACCCGACGCACTTCTCCTCGTCGACGTATCGAGGAAGCTTCCTGACTGTGACAACGAAATCGGGGAACTCTCCCTGAACGCTCGATACCTCCGCGAGGGTGGTGATGGTGATGAGAGGATGCCGGTACGCCTCCACAAGCTTAGGGGAGAGAATGCAGGTCGAGCAGTCGTTCGTGGGGAATGTCTTGTCGAGCTGGGCCATGTGTCCTCCGAGGCTCGAGCTACGCTCGATCAGATAGACCTTGATGCCAGCGTTCGCCACGTCGAGCGCGGCTTGGACTCCGGCAATCCCTCCCCCGATGACGGCGACAGCCTGCTTCATTGGACTACAGCATCCCAGGGCTCGCTCGTGGTAGGCATCCTACTGCAAAAAACCTTTTGCTGCCAACTCCGAAAGGAAGAATCAACCTCGCGAGGACCGAAGGCTCTCAAAGTAGCCTTCGAAGAATCCGGCGGAGGAATCGGCCAGCGCGCGGACGAGCAGTTCCGCCTGGGTTGTCGCGTCTTTCTCTTCCTTCATGTCGAGCAGCATCGACCGCATGAGTTCGAGGCAACGACCGAACCCCTCCTCTACACCCAACGGCAAAGTCAGTCTGATATCTGACCGCCTCGCCCGGAGCAGCCTTTCCCAGATCGCTTCAACGAAGTACCCTATCCTCTCGTGGTCCCACATCTTCCCGCCGACCTTCCAGCTGGCACCCTCAAGGCCCCGGTAGACGATCCTCGCGCTCGATATTGTTGATCTCAGAGCACGTGATGCCTCCCGACCTGGTCTCCCTGGGTCCCGCTGGAGGCGCATGGAGGAAGGTCGGAGACAACCGTTATCGCGCTCAAAAATCGCACTGCCGATCATCACGGCGCTCTCGGGGTTATCTGGATGCTCGAAGTGGGGGCCAAAGAGGTACAGAGCACCCTCGCCGTGCTTCTTCGCGAGAGCGGCCGGTCTCCCGATGATCGTGTCCCTCGCCAGCGACTCGTCCGCAAGGAAGAAGGTCTTCGGGGTGAAGGAGACGTATCTCCCGAGCACCTCCGCCTCGACGACCCCATCCCAGGCCGGTCCTCCGTATAATGGTGTGATAATTCGGGAGCCGAGGCAGTCGAGCAGGAGTGGACCGCGGACTGGGTGGAAGACGTAGGAGCATCCATACTTTGTCGAGAACCTCCCCTCCGTCGATATAGTCCTCGGCAGGTCCTTGGCGAGATTGCTTATCCTTCCGCGAACGAGGTTGAGGCCGCTGAGGGGCTCTATCGAGGAGTTGAGGGGGAGGTAAGCTCCAGCGCATATGCCGATGTACTTCCCTCCCGCCGCAATCCATTTCTCGACGTTGCAGAGTCGAGATGCGCCGATCGACTCCGCGAGGGTGAACGTGTCCCCTCCAGAGATGAAAAGTATCTCGGAATCCATATCCGACCGGAGATCTGCCTCCCGGACGAACCTGAGGTCGTAGAAGCCCATGCGCTCCAGCGCATCCACGAGCCAAATCCACGAGTGCGAAGAGCCTCGGCCGACATAGATGGCGATACCGGCGGTGCTGCCCCCACCCTCCAACGCCCCGCGGTTCGCGGCAATGCACTCGGTCAAGGACAAGAGCCTCATGCTCAACCCCTCCACCATTGTCCGACCAGGCTAAAAGGTTTCCAACCCCGCGACAAAGATAAAGAGAAGTTCGGCCCTAGGTGCGGGATGGCATGAGAATCGTAGGCTTCTCCAAGACCTCCCTCCTCGACTGGGACGGCTGCGTCGCCGCAACTGTCTACCTCCCGGGCTGCAACTTCCGCTGCCCGGCGTGCCACAACAGGGACCTCGTTCTCGAGCCAGACAGCTTCGCCGAAATCCCGCTTTCGACAATCACTGAATTTATCGAGTCGAACAGCGAGTTCCTGGACGGGGTAGTGATCACAGGCGGGGAGCCGACGATCCACCATGACCTTCCGGACCTTGTGAGGACGCTGAGGAAAAAGGGAATGAGGGTGAAGCTTGACACCAACGGCAGCAATCCTGGGATGCTCGAGGCCTTGATAGACGAAGGCCTCCTGGACTACGTGGCGATGGATCTCAAAGGCCCCCTCAACGAGAAGTATGCCGATGTGGCAGGCGCGGACGGGCATCTGGAAAACGTCAAGAGGTCGATCGCCCTGCTCATGAGCTCAGGCGTGGATTACGAGTTCCGGACGACCGTCGTTCCCATTTTCCTGGACAAGAAGGACATCGAGTCCATCGCCGCTTACATCGGCGGTGCGAAGAAGTACGCGCTCCAGCAGTTCCGGCCGAGGAACACGATTGATACGAGACTGACTTCCCTCGACCCCTACCCCCCGGAGGAGATCAGGGAGATGGCCGAGATCGCCAGAATGTATGTGAGGAAGGTCGTCATCCGGGGGGATGTGTGAGCGTCATTATCGAAATCAGCCGCGGGCTCCAATATCTTTTTGTATTCTCCTCTACATGATTGAATCTAAGTACGACCCCCCAGATTATCGGGGTTCGTTGGAGGGGTTCAATTGGATTCGAACGGAAGGGTCAAGACCTATGTCGAGGGCTTCGACAAGATACTGGAAGGAGGCGTTCCGACCGGGCACATAGTCCTCGTCGCCGGCACCCCGGGGACGATGAAGTCCTCCCTCACCTACTACATCCTCTATCATCATGTCCTCGAGAACGGGAAGACTGGCGTCTACGTGACGCTCGAGCAGTCCAGGGAAAGCCTGCTCCGGCAGATGGAGAAGATGGGCATGAAGACCGATCCAGTGAAGGACAACCTTCACGTCCTCGACCTCAGCCTCATCCGGAAGAAGCTCCGGCAGATCTCCGGCGGGGGATCGTGGCTTCAAGTGTTCAAGTCGTACCTCCAAAATTTGAACGAGAACTTGAAGTACGATTTGCTGGCGATCGACTCCCTTGACGTCCTGGA